>JBOFTL010000437.1:0-14218 GCA_051652045.1 Microcoleus sp.
ATTCATTTGTATCTCCGTGTCGCACCCTTGAGCCTCATTTCTTATACCTTCCGCCTCATTCCTTATGCCTTCAACCTTCTGCCCAGCATCCGCTACCTCATCCGCTGCAGCATCCGCTGCAGCATCCGCTACCTCATCCGCTGCAACATCCGCTACCCTTCTTCCTTCTTCCTTCTCAAACAGATTCCACTCACCGTTTTCGACTTGGCGGTATTTCCAACTCAGGCCCGAAGATGCGATTGCCTCAGTCCAAGCCTTGTGGGCTTTATCCAAACTTTCCCACCACGAATCCATGCCGGCCCCGAGTTCCCAGGCGCGGCGGACTACAGGGCCCAAACGCCTGTCGCCCCTACCGACAAAATCCTCCATTGCCGAGATCCGCACGTCAGTGAAATTCACCTTAAGATCCTTAATCCACCGGAATTCTGCCTTTAGCAGTTTTTGCTTGCGGACAAACTCAGCACTAGAAACCGAGTGCCACTGAAACGGAGTGTGAGGCTTGGGAGTAAAATTAGAAATTGTCAAATTAAAGCTCAGCCTGCGCCTGCCGTTGCGCCTGCATTCTTTTTGCAGCCAGCGAACAGTTTCGGCAATACCCAAAACATCCTCATCGGTTTCTCCAGGCAGGCCGATCATAAAATACAGCTTGATTTTATCCCAGCCCCGATCGACCGCTGTTTTAACGCCTCGCAGCAATTCTTCGTTAGTCAAACCTTTGTTAACGATGTCTCGCAGCCGCTGTGTGCCGGCTTCTGGGGCAAAAGTTAAACTGCCCTGTCTGGTGCCGCCGAGAATGTCGGCTATGTTGTCGTCAAATCTGTCTACCCGCTGGCTGGGTAAAGAGAGAGAAATATTTTTATCTTGCAGGCGGTTTTTGATTTCCATGCCGACTGCGGGGAGGGCGAGATAATCCGAACAACTCAGGGACAACAGCGAAAATTCGCTTTGTCCGGTAGTTTTCATGCCCTGTTCGATAGCTTCGACAACTTTTTGAGGTTCGACATCTCGTGCGGGACGAGTCAGCATTCCGGGCTGACAGAAGCGACAGCCGCGGGTGCAGCCCCGGCGGATTTCCACTGTCAGCCGATCGTGTACTGTTTGAACGTAAGGAACCAGGCCGATCGAATATGCTGGAATGGGAGTTGCTACCCGGCGCAAAATTCGTTCCGGCACTTGGGGGCGATTGGGACGGACTGAACCGTCTGCTGCCATATCGTAAAACTGCGGCACGTAGACGCCAGGGATTTGTGCCAAATCGAGCAACAGCGCTTCTTTGCTCGATTTGTTAACTTTGCCTTCTGCCAAAATCAAGCTAATTTCCGGCAATAATTCTTCTCCATCACCTAAAGCGATGAAGTCAAAAAAGTCAGCGTAGGGCTCGGGATTGGATGTTGCAGTCTGTCCGCCTGCAAAAATCAGCGGGAGTTGGGAATTATTCGCTCTTTCTTGCCAAGTTAGGGGAATGCCGGCTAAATCCAACATTTCCAGAATATTTGTTGCTCCGAGTTCGTAGCTGAGGCTGAAGCCTAGAATATCAAATTCGGCGAGCGAGATCCTCGATTCTACGGCAAATAGGGGAGTTTTAGTCGATCGAAGTTTTGCTGCCAAGTCAGGTGCGGGTAAATAAGCTCGATCGCACAACTGCCTTGGCAAAGCATTCAAAATGTTGTAAAGGATGATATGCCCCAGATTGGAGGCACCAACTTCATAGACTTCTGGGTAAGTAAGTACCCAGCGCACCTCGGCTGCATCCCAAGGTTTGCGCGCAGCCCCCAACTCGTTACCCAAATAACGAGCAGGCTGTTTGATTTCTGACGTAATTAATTCTTCGACTGCTACTGCCACGGCTCGACTCGCTTGCGATTGCGACTGTGCCTAAAAGATTACCTTAAGATCGCCCGCGACGCCAAGGGCAGCATTTGGAACTCGGGGAGTGAAACAGCAATTGAATTACCAATTCTCAAGGGTTATGAGCCGCCAGCGATGATGGCAGATTGTTTTTAGGGCAAGGTTGAAATCCCCATCCCAGAAACTTCGCGCCCTCTAGTGTCAACTGTCAGTTGTCAACCTGTTTGTTGTCAACTGTCAATTGCCAACTGTTTACCAGTATCTGGTGATATTGGCGTTTTCAGTCTCAAAGCTTGCGACATTTTCCAAGATCTCAAATACTCTGTCCAGTTGGCTGAGTTCGAGAATCATCCTGACGCCAGGGGTAACCGAGCAAATACTGAATCGCTTGTTCAGACTTTTGGCTTGCTTGAGGCCGGAAACCAGCGCCATCAAACCCGCACTGTCAAGAAATGTTACTTTGGCGAGATCCACGGCTACCGCTACAACTGTGGGGGCACAAATCGCTGCTCTGAGTTGGCTTTGGAACTGTCCAGCAGTCGCTGCATTGAGATGGTCTAGGGATAGAACTACCGCAATCGGTTGTTGGGCGAGAAGTGTCTGCATTTGTCAAACCTCTGGTTGCTAAGTAAATTCAACTACTGTGATGGACGGCTGCTAGCCTAAACCTACTTGATATTCCTGAGCCTAACGTGGTGTTGCCACAGCAGACTAGCTCGATCGAGTAGTTTACAAAATCTTTAATTATTGACCCTATTTTGTTAAAGTTTTTGCAAACCAAAAGTAAGCGATTATACTATTCGTGAGTTGCGGTGCGAGATGGGACATTTGTTATTTTAACATTTGCGATCGATGCCATCTTATCCATGAGAGGTAACTCGATAATGTAATTGAAATCACCGCTTGCATCTGATTTCGATCGCATCCACTCTATATAATTTAGATAAAAATTTAAGTATAGAGAGTTCTACAATCTACTATGCAAGCTACTGGTCCAATTCGCAAACTTGTTGAAAAAGCCCTTTATATCAAGCGATTGACTCCTGATATCGAAAATGAGATCAACTACGAACTCACCCGCTTGGGCTACATCTCCGATATAGATTATGAGGCTTTAGAGTTATTAATGGATGAAATGGATGCGGGTCGCATTCAATTGGTGTCGAGCCATTAACTGTCAGTTTACCCTGACAACAGGCTGCCCGAAAATTTCAGGTAGTATCCGATGATGCTGAATTTTATCGCAGGGATGTATCTAGCGATTTTTGAAGCTGGCGATCGTCTCAAATAAATTTGCAACTATTGGGTCTTGACGAGGCATAAGAGTTGTGAAACTAATTCAGAAATGCAATTAATTTAAAAAAGCTATATAGCAGTTGACATTTGTTTGGGAGTGAGAGAGCTTTCAGTGAGTGAGTTTTGAGTTGACAATTGAGAGTTGACTGTTGACTTCTGCCATAGCATCCAGCGTATCTAGTATCGGCGATCGAACCTACAGTGCGCGGTTTGCCATTTTTATAAAGTTTTGTAAAAAAAATTCCAGATTTACGTAAAAAAATAGAAGTTGCGCCGATAGCTAGATAGGAGGAACAAAACCTGCGGGCGATCGTCTGCCAACATCTATCAGAATCCAGTATGTAGATCTAACCAGAAAGCAAGCTCAGCAAGTTTCTGCAAAGGGTCGATCGAAACTTCATCGAAACTTTATCGAAACTTCAAGGCATCTATACTGCAAAGTTGCAACAATTGTTATTGAAAAAATTAAGGGTGTATAAAAACAGGATACGCTCTAATTCCTGTCAAAGTTATCAAAAAACTGGGTTGAAAACCCCGTCGTTCTGCGACGGCTTTACAAGACTTGACAGGCAGCTTACGATTGAGGTGTTAAACTGCAAACATGACACTCAAAGCCTTCAGCTACCGATTCTACCCGACGCCGGAACAAGAGAGTTTGTTGCGGCGGCCGATGCTAGGATTGATAATCTTCACAAATTAACAACGCGGTTGGTGTGTGAAAACCAAACTATCGCCGTGGAAGATTTAGCTGTGAAGAATCTGATAAAAAACCGCAAACTCGCTCTCGCCATTAGTGATGCAAGTTGGGGCGAATTAGTCAGGCAACTTGAATACAAGTGCGATTGGTACGGTCGTACTTTAATTAAGATTGACCGATGTTTTCCCAGTTCAAAACGATGTTTTGAGTGCGGGTACATTGTGGAAAAATTGCCGTTGAATGTCCGAGAGTGGGAGTGTCTTAATTGTGGGGTCCATCACGACCGAGATCTCAACGCAAGTAAGAATATTCTGGTCGCTCTTCTTGCGGTGAAAGTCTGTGGAGCTAAGACCCGAACAGAGTAAATCTGTGAAGGCTGGTGCGAAAAACCCCAAAGGAAGGAAGCTCCAAACCCAAGTCGTGAGGCTTGGGAATCCTCGCCATTCTAAGGCGGGGTGGATGTCAATTTAGTGATGGATTCGCTGCTCGCTCTCGCAGAGTCCAAGGGATAGCCGCGCAGCTATTTCTGCTATTTATTCCGCGAACAAGCAACCAAATTGGGTATTGTTTTTCGAGTTATATGGCAATTGCCAAAAGCCTCAGTCAATAATTCTCAATTTCCAACTAAAACCCTTGTTGTTATTGCCAGTTGATGAGATAACTAACGGCTGCTTCCTTCTTGATGATTCATCTCGAGCCTTCCTTATTTATTACTCTTCCTTCTTGTTATGCCTGCTCTTTCTACTACAAATCAACTCGAGTGCAAAAATATGAAATTGCTACCCAAAAATCCCACCTTCAATCTGTCAACCGAAGAGTTGCTAGAATTAGAGCCACTAAAGAGATGGGAAATAGAGTCGATCGAACTTGTTCCCGCGCCCGCAACCAAAGAGCGATCGCAGGGAAAACACATTGTTTTCATAGATTATCGCGTACCAAACTGGCAAAAACTCGCCAGCGGAATCAAACCAAAAACAGAAGCAATTTTGCTCGATCGTACCGAGGATGGCATAACGCAAATCACCAAAATTTTAGCACGACGCAGCGGATTTGACAGCATTCAAATAGTCGCTCACGGCGAACCAGGCAGCCTGCAACTCGGTGCAGCAAAATTAGATAACAATAATTTAAAAAACTACAGCAACCAATTACAGCAGTGGCAAAAATCTTTAATCAATCATCGAGATATTCTGCTCGCAGCCTGCAACGTAGCAGCAGGAGCAACCGGACTGAATTTCGTGCGGCAATTACAAGAAATAACCAGAGCAAATATTGCAGCTTCCGCTAATTTAACCGGAAGTGCAGCACTGGGAGGCGACTGGAAATTAGAAATAGTTGCAGGCGAAATTCAAACAAGTTTGGCATTTCACAAAGAAGTGCTGGAAGCATACAACTTTGTCCTCGGTACGTTAGTCAACGAAACTTTTAGAAACTCCACAGTCAGAGGTCCCTGGCTGTATCGGGGACAAGCAGGGGCAGTTTTTGACCCCAATCCCGTCTTTCCCGCCAATACGCAAAGAATTCCCGGTATCACAGCAGGAAATTTATCAGCTATACTGCCAGGTTTGGGAGGCGATGCAGCGGGTGACGGTGCATTGAGGTTGACAACCAACGGTATCGGACTGCCCGCCTTCGTGCTCTACGACAACCCGATACCCTCCACAGACGGTCTGAAAATTACCTTCGATTTTTTTGCTTACAACGGCGTTTCTGCAGAAGGTCCCAACAGTTTTATCACCCCGCAGCCCGGAGACGGTATTAGCTTTTTCCTAGTAGACGGGACAGCCAGTCCTACCACAGCAGGAGGCTTTAGCGGTTCTCTCGGCTACGCAAACATTAATACCGCTGCTTCCCCCAATACACCCGGACTTGTAGGGGGGTATTTGGGCATTGGATTGGACGAATTTGGGAATTTTTCTAACAATACCGAAGGGCGTTCCGGACCGCCACCAGCACAAATTCCACCAGCAAATCCCCCAATACCAGGCGAACAGCCCAATTCTCTGACTGGCTACAGACCTGATTCAATTACGCTTAGAGGTAATGAAGCAGGAAGTTATGCGTTTTTAACCAATGCAATTTCTCCCATCGGCATTGACAACATTCCCAAAACTATCGATTTTAGAGATCCTGCTTTTGACTTCGACAATAGTGTCACGAGCAGTCGGGATGCAGCGAAAAGAAGCATTCAAATTACTCTAAATCCCCCTACTTCAGCAACACCAAACCGCCTGACTGTTGCCTTAGATTTGAATAATAACGGTTTATTTACAGAGCCAGGGGAAACTTTAATTGATATCCCAAATCTAGCAACTGTAAACAGAGCGGTACCGCCTACTTTAAAATTTGGTTTTGCCAGTTCGACAGGAGTCGCTACTAATTTCCATGAAATTCGCAACCTCGCGATCGAAACTGTAACTCCTATTCCCACCAGTCAAGCTGACGTGGTTACGATCAAAAGCGGCCCAGAATTAGTCAAAACTGGAGGCAGCATTACCTACACGATTACTACTACAAATAGAGGTACTCAACCAGCTCAACAAGTTTTAGTTCAAGATGAATTACCAACAGAATTACTGCCAGCTTACCCAGCAATTCCTACGATTGTGGCTTCTAATGGAGGCACTTACTCTAGCGTGACGCGAAACGTTACCTGGTCGAGAATTCCAGTTCTCAATCCCGGTGGCAGCGTCACTTATACCCTAACTGTTGCTTTACCCCCCTTTTTTGAGAACGGGATTACATTCAGCAACACGGCATCCAGCAGCGCGGCAACTTTTGACCCCGACTTGAGTAATAACGACGGTTCAACAATTACAGGCCAGCAAATAACTACTGTAACCGATAGTGTTGCCGACCTCGTTACTACCAAAAGCGGTCCCGCTACCGCTGCTGCTGGGTCAACTGTTACATACACGCTGGCGACAGCAAACAACGGGCCGGACCCTGCGACTAATGTCGTCATTACTGACAGTATCGTTTCAGGCTTAATTGGAGTTAGTGTATCCGACGGTGGCACTTACGATCCGGTGACGGGTGTGGTGACGTTTCCAGCGATCGCATCTTTACCCGTCAGTACAGTTTCCCGCAACATCAGTTTTGTCGCGCCAGCAGCCCTCGCAAGCCTCAGCAATACGGCTCGGAGCAGCTCGACAACCCCCGACCCGATCGTCACCAATAACAACGGTAGCACCACAAATAAAGACGGAACTCCCACCAACTCTTCTGTTACTACAACTATTACACCGAGCGCGGACATCGTAACAGCGAAAACCGGGCCGACAGCAGCAAATCCCGGATCTACACTCACTTACACGATTACCACAACCAACAACGGCCCGAGTGCGGCGGGAAATGTGGCAATTACTGACAGCATCATTCTGGGTTTGACGGGAGTTACGGCATCGGACGGCGGTAGTTACAATGCAGCGACGGGAGTTGTGACTTTTCCGGCGATTCCCAGCTTAGCAAACGGTGCTAGCGTGACTCGGACGATCGGCTTTATTGCGCCCCTGAGTGGCATCATCACCAACACTGCTAGCAGCACTTCAATAACTCCCGACCCTAATGCTGCCAATAATAACGGTTCGACGATCGGTACGACGATCGACCCTGGTGCTGATGTAGTCACTCTCAAAACTGCCCCGGCATCGATCGCCCTCGGTCAACTGCTTACCTATACAATTACATCTCAAAATAACGGCCCGAGAGATGCGGCAAACGTGGCGATTACCGACAGCCTGATTCCCGGTTTAACGGGAATCAGCGTCTCGGATGGCGGTATTTATAACGCGGCTACGGGTGTTGTCAGTTTCCCGGCGATTCCCAGGCTGGCTGTGGGTACTACACAAGTGCGGACGATCGCCTTTGTACCGCCAGCTACTCTCACAAACATTACCAATATCGTCCGCAGTACCTCAGAGACTCCAGATCCCAATCTCGCTAACAACGACGGATCGACAGTCGGCACGCCTAACCAGCCAGGGGGTCAAGTAACTACCGTCATCGGTGCTGCTGCAGATGTTTCTACTACTAAAAGCGGTTCGACATCAGCTACTACAGGTGATGTCGTTACTTATACTATAAATACGACAAATTTGGGGCCCAGTCCGGC
The DNA here is from genome assembly GCA_051652045.1 of Microcoleus sp. Classification (GTDB taxonomy): domain Bacteria; phylum Cyanobacteriota; class Cyanobacteriia; order Cyanobacteriales; family Microcoleaceae; genus Microcoleus. Next base: position 7,956 of record JBOFTL010000437.1, read on the forward strand.
TAGTAACGTAGTTGTCACTGATAGCATTATCCCTGGTTTGACAGGGGTTTCGGCTTCCGACGGCGGTACTTACGATCCGGTGACGGGATTGGTGACTTTTCCGGCAATCCCTACTTTGGTGAGCAGTGCTAGTGTTACTCGTACTGTAAGTTTAATTGCTCCGGCGATCGGCAGTATCAGCAATACTTCGAGCAGTACCTCGACAACGGGCGATCCGAATCTCAGCAATAATGACGGTTCCGCTGCAAGTGCGATCGTGACTACTGCGATCTTACCACCGCCTACTCCCACCCCACCGCCGACGCCAACTCCAACGCCGACGCCAACGCCGACGCCAACTCCAACGCCGACGCCAACTCCAACGCCGACGCCAACTCCAACTCCGACGCCAACTCCAACTCCGACACCTACTCCGACGCCAACGCCAACTCCGACTCCGACGCCAACACCAACTCCGACGCCGACACCAACTCCGACGCCGACACCAACTCCGACGCCAACGCCAACTCCAACTCCGACACCAACTCCGACGCCAACGCCAACTCCAACTCCGACGCCAACTCCGACACCAACGCCAACTCCAACTCCGACACCAACTCCGACACCAACTCCGACACCTGCGCCAACTCCCACCCCAACGCCAACTCCGACGCCTGCGCCAACTCCCACCCCGACGCCGACACCAACGCCGACACCAAATAATCTCAATAACCCGCCAGAGGCGAATGTACAATTTCCTTTCTTGTTGGTAAGAAACTCGGTACCCTTCCAAATTTCTCTGCCGCAAAATACTTTTACCGATCGAGATCCGGGAGATACTCTCACCTACAGTGCGTCATTAGCCAACGGTCAATTGCTACCCGGTTGGCTGACATTTAACCCGAATACTCTAACTTTTAGCGGTGAAACTTCCCGACTGGAATTTGTCCCCCTCAGACTAACAGCAACCGATCGCGCTGGTGCGACTGCAACCAGTTTTATCAATTTGATAACGATCGGTACCGGTCAAGTGATTGACGGTTATATTTCTGGCGCAACTGTGTTTTTTGATGCTAACAAAAATGGAGTTGTGGATAATAACGAACCGTCAACTATCAGCGGTCAGAATGGAGAATACAATCTCAATATTCCCTTCGAGATTTATGATACTAATAAGAACGGCGAACTCGAACAGTCAGAAGGCAATATTGTAGCTTTTGGCGGCATCGATACAGCTACTGGATTGCCTCTGGAAACTCCTGTTTCTGCACCGCCGGATGGTACTGTGGTGACTCTGCTAACAAGTTTAATCGTGGAGTTGGCCGATCGGGGAATTAATGTCAATCGGGCTGAATCTTTGGTGAAAATTTCTTTAGGAATTCCGTTTAATGTTGACCTTACCAATTTAGACCCGATCGAGGCGGTAAATAACGGGCGATCGGGCGGTGTGGCAGTGTTGGCAGCAATGACTAAGGTGCAGAATTTCATCACTCAAACTGCCAGTTTAATTGATGGTGCATCTGCTGCTGCCAATAGCGCGATCGTGAAAAATGTTATCGCAGCAATTAGCGATCGCATTCAAAACGGCAACATTCTGGATTTCAACAATCCCGTACTTTTGGGCGCGATCGTTCGGGAAGCTGCAATTAAAACGCAGCAAATTGACTCTAGTTTGAACATCCAAAAAGTATTAGAAATTGTCCCGCAAGTCGGCCAAGTAATGGTAGATGTAAATCAGCACATCGATCGTGCAGCAGCTAACAATTCCGGTGCCTCGCTCAACACTGCAATTGCCAGCATCCAGAAAGTGGCTTTGGGGGAAACTTCACAAGATTTGAAGCAAGTAACAGCGGGAAGCAAGGCAATTTCTGAAGTAGTTGCTGCAAATACTGGTACTGCTTTAAATGCCAAGATTCAAACAACAACAATAACGGCTGAACTTGCCGTGCCAATTCTTTTTGGTAGTGTGGATATAATTAGCCTTGCACCCGGCCAAATTATTGGTACGGATGGTAATGATGCGATCGTGGGTACTAGCGGCAGTGATACGATCGGCGGTAAGGCAGGAAATGACCGAATTTTAGGTTTAGAAGGTAACGACTGGATTAACGGCAATCAAGACAGGGATACTGTTGATGGAGGAATTGGAGATGATACGATTTATGGAGGGAAAGCTGATGATTCTTTAGTCGGTTTTAGCGGTGAAGATATCGTGTTTGGCAACCGAGGTTTTGATAATATTAGCGGCGGTGATGGTAACGATTCTCTTTACGGAGGCCGGGGAAACGATATTATTACTGGAGGTAATGGCGATGATTTGCTTGTCGGTCAAATTGGTGAAGATTCTCTGATTGGCGGTTTGGGTAAAGATGTATTTTTGTTAGATCCAGAACAGGGTGCTGATACGATTGTTGATTTTGAGAAAGGCCAGGATTTAATTGGGTTGCCAACCGGGTTGAATTTCAGTCAGCTTAGCATTAACTCTGCTAATAGTGCAGTTTTAATTAGTGTTACTAGCACTGGAAAATTGTTGGCTCATTTCAAGGGAATTCCACCTAATTTGTTGGGGGATGAAGACTTTATTCAGCGGGTAATTTAGTCGGAATTTACCCAAGCATTAGATATGTAGGGTGCGCACTGCGCACCTTACTACTATAGCAATCCTAAATCATTTGTGAATTTCTTACTCCCTCCCCTTTATAATGGGAGGAATGGGGTGGGGTAAAAAAATTTGTGACTAATACCAAATCCGCCTTGCCTATCCCCTTTATAAATCCTCTGTTATTGCCAGAGTCTATGCGATTGCTTCGCTGACGCTCGCAATGACAATAGAGGGAGGGGGTGTCATACCCGGATTTAGTATAATATCATGTCCGATCGATTGACCGCGATTAGAGCTGTAGGTTGGGTTGAAGCATGAAACCCAACAATCTAAGATCTCGCCCGATCGAGCTAGTTTGTAGTGCGGACTTCAGTCCGTTAAAAAGGTTGGTAGCGATCGCTATTTTCCACAGAAACTGCTTGAAGTTAAGATTTTAGTCAGCCAAATTGGAGAGGACTAAGGTCCTCACTACGAACCTTTTTTACGTTCGGAATTGCCCGCAAAAAAAAATGGAAGAATTTACTCTTCCATTTTTAAATAAAAACTATTTTTCCTGACTGCAAACCGCTTTAATTATTGCTAATTCACTGCACAGGAGCTAATGTTTAATTAAACGGCGGCTAACTCAGGAGTCGGGCGCTTGCTGTGGCGGATACCTTCGATCGCGGCTGCATAATCCTTCGCCTTAAATACAGCAGAACCTGCAACAACTGCATTGGCACCCGCTTCCAAAACCTGCCAAGTATTGTCCACCTTCAAACCGCCGTCCACTTCAATCCAAGGATCGAGGCCTCTTTCATCGCACATTTGGCGCAGTTGGCGGATTTTCGGCAGCACGCCAGGGATAAAACTTTGACCCCCAAAACCCGGATTGACGCTCATAATCAGTATCAAATCGCAAAGTTCCAGCACGTACTCGATCAACTCTAACGGTGTCGAAGGATTCAGTACCACGCCAGCCATTTTGCCCAATTCCCGAATTTGACCGAGGGTGCGATGCAAGTGAGGCGAAGCATTGTGCTCGGCGTGAACGGAAATGATATCAGCGCCTGCTTTAGCGAAGTCCTCAACATACTTCTCGGGTTCCACAATCATCAAGTGGACATCCAGAGGTTTCTTCGTTACGGGGCGAATTGCTTCAACAATCAGCGGTCCGATCGTAATATTAGGTACGAAGCGACCGTCCATCACATCTACGTGAATCCAGTCGGCCCCGGCTCGATCGACCGCCTGAATCTCATCACCAAGACGGCTAAAATCGGCTGATAATATTGATGGAGCAATAACAATCGGTTTTTGGGAATGGGTCATGACTCAGTACGTTCTCCTGTCTCCTGTGCTGTATCCAGTTTACCAAAATGTGGCTCCGGGGGCGGGTGAACTTCTGAATTAACTGATAAACTTCTCCTTGCCAGGGCAGAAATTAGGTGGCGATTTTGTCCGTGAAAACGCGGTCAAAGCAACCGCCAACGGACAAAAAATCAATAAATTCGCTTAAATTAAGCACCAAAGCATGAAAAATAAAGATCCCCTAGAAAATCCTGACCTCGATCGGGCAAGTCTGTTTGTATTAATAATCCCAGTTATCGGGTTCTTTCCCGCCCTGTGGACGCTGTACCGCAATCAAGGCAGCCCGGAACGCAAAGCGGTCAGCCGTTTAGCAATTACACTTGCTTTTAGCTGGCTTTTAGGACATATTTTGTTAGAAGCCGGAGCTCTTTCTGCGGAAACTCCGACACTTCCTATGTTATTAATGAGTAGCCTGCTGACAACCAGTTATTTCATCATCAGCCTCGGTCTGATGGTGCGCCTCTGGAAACGTCAGCCGCTTTGGCTGCCTGGAATCAGCCGCGCAGCCGAACAATTTCTGGGCAAACATTTATCGTAGTCTGGGATTGTTTAATCCCGAACCGTATCGATCGAGTGCGTCGCTAAGTTGATACTAAAAATTGCCATTATCTTTTTTATTCTAGTTGCGTGTGAGGAAGCCAGTGTCAGCCCAAAAAACTCCTAATCAAGACCATACCAAGCAACCAGCAGCTCAATCTTCAACTAAAAAATCTTCCCAGCCCCATAAAGGCCGTTGGCTGGGATTCAGTTTCGGCCTGGCGGGAGTAGCCATGCTCTCAGCCACAGCCGGAGCTCTGCTAGCTGTTTCTCTGTCTACAACCCCCCTCCAGCAGCAAAAATTGAGTCCCGAAGAAGCTGCAGTATTTTCTAAAAACGATATGGCGAAGCTCAACATGAAAATGCCAGAGCTGACTCGCCCAGTTAATATCTTAGTTTTAGGAACGAAGGTTCTGACTACAGACCTCGAAGGCAGTTACAACAAACAGCTTGGATACGATGTGTGGGAAAACTCTTTCAAAGGGTTAACCGATACGATGCTGTTAGTCAGATTTGACCCTCAGAATAAAAAGTTAAGCGTACTTTCTATTCCGCGAGATACCCGCACCTATGTTGAAGGTAGGGGACAGGTGAAAATCAATGAAGCTAACTACTACGGCGGGCCTGCTGCTTCAGCAAAGGCCGTTAGCGGACTCCTCGGCGGTGTGGGAATCGATCGCTACGTTACAGTGAACGTTCACGGTATAAAAAGTTTGGTAGATGCTCTGGGCGGGATCGAGGTTAATGTTCCTAAAGACATGAAATATACCGACCAAAGCCAGCATTTATATATAGATTTAAAGGCTGGGAAACAGCGTCTCAACGGCGAACAAATCGTGCAGTATTTGCTTTACCGCCACGACAGTTTGGGCGATATCGGACGGGTGCAGCGCCAGCAAAGTTTGATGCGGGCTTTTGTGGAACAGGAAGTTAATGTGGGTTTGCTCTCGAAACTTCCGAAACTGCTGTCCGTAATTCAGTCTCATATCGACACGAATTTGAGTATTGAAGAATTGGTTGCTTTGGCTGGTTTTGCTACTCAAACTCAGCGTTCTAACGTACAAATGTTGATGGTTCCCGGTCAGTTCAGCGATAACAAAGATTACAAAGTTAGTTATTGGCTGCCAGATCTATACGCTATTGAAACTTTGATGGCAGAACATTTTGATTTCGGTCAAAATACTTGGAAAATTGAGAATGTTGATGCAACTTTTCTCAAGGTTGCTATTCAAGACAGTACGGGTGACGAATCGGCTGTTGAAGATTTTGCTAATACTTTGACTAATGCCGGCTACCGGAACGTTCAGATTTACAAAAACTGGTCTGAACCGCTAGATGTAACTACGATCGTCGCTCAAGATGGCGATATCAAAAGTGCTGAAGCGATCCGCCAATCCCTCGGTTTTGGCGATGTTTTGGTGGAGAGTACGGGTTCTTTGCAATCGGACGTGACGGTACGTTTGGGCAAAGATTGGTTGCAGAAAAGAGCTCAAGCTGGCGGCCCTGTTAAGCGTTTGTGAGGAGTTGATAGTTGATAGTTGATAGTTGATAGTTGATAGTTGACATTAGTATCTCTAGGGGTTCTCACTAACATGAGGTATACCAGATGCTGTGAATTTCGGGATTTGTGAGCATTTGTCTGTATCTCATCTACCACCAGAAAGCCTGCATACTAAATACTATATCTATCTGTAGGGACACAGCACTGCTGTGTCCTTATTTATTGATACCAAATCCGGGTTAATTGCCCCCTTAGAAACTAATTTCTCCATCTCTCCCCCTCTCTCCCTCTCCC
>JBOFTL010000438.1:0-3032 GCA_051652045.1 Microcoleus sp.
ATCCTCGCTAAAATTTGGCCTGCTTCCTACCAGGTTCGTCCCGAACTTTCTCCTCTAATCGTGATGGAACAGATCGATCTTTCCTTGCGATATGGCAATGCTGAACTGTCGCCTTTTGCCTATGCCACCTTTGGATTAATTCTCATTGGGGTACGGGGAGAAATTGAATTGGGATATGAATTCGGTCAGCTAGCTTTAAAACTTTTGGGAGTTCTCAATTCCCAGGCGATCGAAGCCAGGACAATTGCTGTATTTTATAACTTTGTTGCTCCTTGGAAGCAGCATATTAAAGACACCCTCCAGCCTTTTTTGACTGCCTATGCGTCAGGGCTGGAAACCGGAGATTTAGAATGGGCAGGCTACGGGTTGTGCAATTATTGCACTAATGCTTACTTTACTGGCTTTAATTTAAATGAATTAGTGCCGATCTTTGAAAAGTATATCGAAGTTTTACGCACTATCAAACAAGAGCAAACTATTAATTATGTTAGTGCTTTTCGACAATCAATTTTGAGTTTGCTCGAACCGACAACTGATGCAGAAAAAATAATTAGTCAGGCTGATGAAGCAAAAATTAGGGAATATCAAGATCGAAAAGACTTCTTCCCATTATTTATGACTTACTTGCAACAGTCAATACTCTGCTATCTATTTGGCAACTATAATGGAGCCTTAGAGTACAGCCTCTTGGCTGAAAAATATGTGGGTGCAGTGGTGGCACATATTGCCTACTCTCAGTTTTATTTCCAGGATTCTTTAATTCATTTAGCCGCCTGTGAAAATCTCGCACAACTCGATCGGGAAGCTACGATCGCGCGGGTGAACTCCAATCAAGAAAAAGTCAAAAAATGGGCAGATTGTGCTCCCATGAATTACCTGCATAAGTTTAATTTGGTGGAAGCCGAAAAATATCGGGTATCGGGCAAGAATTATGAAGCAGGCGATCTGTACGATCGCGCGATCTCTGGTGCCAGAGAAAATGGCTATATTCAAGAAGAGGCTCTAGCCCATGAACTCGCCGCCAAATTCTACTTGAATTGGGGTAAAGAAAAAGTCGCGGCAGGCTATATGCAAGAAGCCTATTATGGCTATGCTCACTGGGGTGCAACAGCCAAAGTTAACGATCTAGAACAACGCTATCCTGACCTACTGGGCCCCATTCTGCAAAATGCACAGCCACCCAATCCACCGGAAACCTTTCGCACGATCGCCGCTCCCTATTGCTCAATCCATGCTTCGACCCAAACTGGTCATTCATCCAGCACTAGCAGTGTCAATGTGGCCCTCGATTTTGCTGCCATTCTCAAAGCTTCTCAGAGTCTTTCTAGCACTATCCAACTGGATGATTTACTACATCAACTTACTCAGATTATTCTGCAAAATTCTGGAGCCGATCGCTGTGCGTTAATCTTGCCCAATGCCGAAAGAGTGTGGGAAGTGCGGGCGATCGCCACACCCGAAAATACTCAACTTTGCCACGATCCTTTGCAAGACAATCCCGACTTACCCACCAAGCTAATTTACTACGTCAAAAATACCAAAGCAGTCGCGATTGTTGATGATTGCAAAACCGATCTTCCGGTCATTGATGACTATTTAACCCAACGCCGTCCCAAGAGTATTTTGTGCCTGCCGATTCTGAATCAAGGGAATTTGATTGGTATTTTGTATCTCAAAAATCGGCTGACTTCTGGAGTCTTTACCCGCGATCGCATCGCAACTCTGCAACTGTTAACCCGCCAAGCTGCGATCGCCCTAGAAAATGCCCGACTCTACCAACAAGTTGCCACCTATTCCCAAACCTTGGAAGCAGAAGTCGAACGCAAAACCCAAACACTGCACCAGCAAAACCAGGCGTTAGAACAAGCCTTGCAGCAAGTTCGGCAGACGCAAGCACAACTGATTCATGCTGAAAAGATGTCATCCCTGGGGCAAATGGTGGCAGGGATTGCCCACGAAATTAATAACCCCGTCAATTTTATTAAGGGAAATATTGAGCATACCCAATCCTATTTTGCAGATTTGGTGAGTTTGCTGAGCCTCTATCAGCAAGAATATCTCAAACCCACCGACGCGATCGCCGCCAAGAGCGAAGAAATTGACCTGGATTTTCTGATACAAGATATCTCGCAAATCCTCAGTTCGATGAAAATAGGGACCGATCGCATCCAGAAAATTGTTTTAAGCCTGCGGAGTTTTGCTCGATTAGATGAAGCTAAACTCAAAAAAGTCGATATCCACGAGGGGATTGAAAGCACGCTATTAATCGTGCAACATCGCTGCCAGCCTTCTGATAAACAGCCTCAGATTCAAGTTGTCAAAGACTATGGCACACTCCCCACTGTGACTTGTTATCCCAGCCAACTCAATCAAGTGTTTTTGCATATCTTCAACAATGCGATCGATGCGATTCGGGAAAATACAACGAGTGATACTACCCCCGAAATTCGGATTCGGACTAGAGTCGCCGAATCCGGACAGATTCGCATTCAAATTGCGAATACTCATAGTTTCGTTCCTGAAGAGATTCAAACTCAAATTTTCAATCCTTTCTTTACCACTAAACCTGTAGGTCAAGGTGCAGGATTAGGGTTATCCGTCAGTTATTCCATTATCCAAAAACATCAGGGGACGTTGACAGTGCGATCGCAACCTGGAGAAGGAACCGAATTCGAGATCGCGATCGCCCAGAGAGTTTGTCCTGAGAATCTCTAAAGATTCATTCTGTTGGTAACTAAAGTCAAAGTTGGTGTAAGTTTGACCTTAAGCTATTTTCATAACACAACAAACTTTGCAACGATCTGTATCACATAAAACTTCCAAAATATTGAGTAAATTAGAACAAAAATGCGCTCGCAGCTAGCCGGGTAAAATTTTATGATAAAATTGTTAGGATACGAGATTATCGAACAAATTTATGCAGGCTCTCAAACTTTAGTTTATCGAGCACGGCGGTTGAGCGATTGCCAAGAAAGCGATCGCCAGCCAGCAGTCATCAAGCTATTAAATAATCCCTATCCCAGCTTCAGCCA
>JBOFTL010000439.1:0-4726 GCA_051652045.1 Microcoleus sp.
AGTTGAGTAAATGTTCCTGGTGCGGGATTGGGGGTATATAGGTAGTTGGTGTAGCCTGCATAACCTGTTGTGTTATTCGCGGCCGTCACGCCAGCAGTATTAATGCCCGTGTTGGGCGAGTACGCACCAGCAGGTAGCAGGCCTGAACCGACTGGGACAGGAAGAGGTCTTTGTCCGTAAGCTAATTGAGTACCTGCTGCTGTCCCGATGCCTGGTATGGGTGCTGATGTTGGTGGTAGTGGTGAATAGTTTGTACCGTCGTAGAGGGTGCGGCCGAATACATATTGATAAGCTGCCATTGTAGCTGGGTCGATCGCCAGCTCAGAAGCCACCGTTCCCGTTGTATAATCTAGTTCCCAGTTTCCACCAATTGCCTGACTGCCGATCGGCGTGCTGGAAGCAGCAATTTTTGCGCGCGTTAGCCGACTCAGTTGCCGCACGAAGTTAGCGCCCTTCTCGCCCGCCGCTACCTCGCACCCGTACAGCAAAATCTCCGCATTCTCCGGTAGCGATCGCGCCCACCGCCGCAATTGCTTAGCATAAATTTTTAAATTTGTCAAGTTCAGTTCGATCGCGCCTAGCTGCAAACTTGCTGGGCTACCGTGGCAAATGATATGAATGCTTTGAATATTGTGGCGATTCTCTAAGGCTTGCGCAATTTGCGCTACTCCATCTCGCGCTGCATCGAGGGTAACTACTTCCGTGTTCTTTTCAATACTGTTGCGGAGAGTGGGAAGTTCGGGAAGGGCAGAATCGAGAAAAGCGATCGCAGTTGAGACTAAACCCATACAGTCTGACATAATACACCTAAAGATAGATTGAAAAACCGAAATTAAGGTGAATCCAACCTAGCAACTCGATCGAATAATGTCATCAGTAAAATACTACATTTAATAAATAAGGTTCGTAGTGAGAACTTCAGTCCTCCTCAAAAACGGACTGAAGTCCTTACTACGAACAACAGATTACATTCTTTCCAAGACTTTGATTCCCAACAAATCTAATCCTAACTTCAAAGTCCTTGCCGTCAAATCGCACAAAATTAATCGCGAACTCCTTAGCGGTTCTTCAGCTTTCAAAACAGGACATTGTTCGTAAAATTGATTGAATTTCTGACTCAATTCAAACAAATACTGACAGATTCGATTTGGCAATAAATCCTCGCCCACAGCAGTTACAACTTCATTTAACTGCAATAAATGCTTTGCTAAAACTAATTCTGCATCGACATTTAAGATCGCTTTTGCAGTATTTAAATTGTTGAATTCAATCTCCCCTTCGCGGGCGATTCCTTGCACCCGCGCGTAAGCATAGAGCATATAAGGAGCCGTATTTCCTTTCAATCCCAGCATTTTGTCGTAACTGAAAGTATAGCTGCTGACGCGATTTTGACTCAAGTCGGCATACTTAACCGCACTCAAACCGATAACTCGGCCTACGTTAGCAATAAACTCTTCAGTTTCGTGTCTCCCATATTCTTCCAATCTCACTTCTAAATCTTTGCGGGCGCGAACAATTGCTTCGTCTAACAAATCTTGCAACCGTACTGTATCTCCCGATCGAGTTTTTAATCTTTTGCCATCTTCTCCCAACACTAAACCGAAGGGAACGTGTACGACTTCTACATTTTCAGGAATCCAACCGGCTTTTTTGGCTACTGCAAATACTTGCTCGAAATGGTTGGCTTGTCCCACATCTGTAACGTAAATCAAGCGTTGAGCATTATCTTCTTTAATGCGGTAGCGGATTGCTGCTAAATCGGTGGTGGCGTAATTGTAACCGCCGTCGGTTTTCTGCACGATTAGTGGCAGGGGTTCGCCTTCTTTGTTGGTGAAACCTTCGACAAAAACGCATTTCGCGCCGTTGTCTTCTACTAGCAATCCTAAGTCGGTTAAATCTGCAACTACTGCAGGCAATAATGGATTGTAAAATGATTCGCCGCGTTCGGTTAATTTGATGTCGAGCGAGTCATAAATTACTTGAAATTCGCGACGGGATTGTTCGCACAGCAGTTTCCATGCGCGGTTAGTGTCTTCAGCACCTGTTTGCAGTTTTACTACTTCTTTACGAGCAGTTTCTTTGAAGGTTTCGTCTTCGTCAAAGCGCCGTTTTGCTTGGCGGTAAAATGCTACTAAATCGCCTAAATCTAGGGCATCAGCAGTTGTTAATGCTTCGGGATGAACTTCGCGCAAATAAGCGATCAGCATTCCGAATTGCGTGCCCCAATCGCCGACATGGTTGATTCTCAGTACGTCGCGCCCTTGAAATTCCAGGATGCGGGCGATCGCATCTCCGATAATAGTCGATCGCAAGTGTCCGACGTGCATTTCTTTGGCAATATTCGGACTGGAAAAGTCGATCGCTACTCTTTGAGGTGTTTCTTTTTTGACAATTCCCAAACGGGGATCGGCCGCGATCGCACTTATTTGTTCTTCTAAATAAGCTGGTTTCAGCCTTAAATTAATGAATCCCGGTCCGGCAATTTCTGGGGTTTCACAAATATCGGCAATATCTAGATTTTCGATAATTGTAGATGCGATCGCTCGCGGCTGCTTGCCTAATTTTTTGCCTAAATTCATCGCCGCGTTGCACTGAAAATCTCCAAATTTGGGATTAGTTGCCGCTACCAACATCGGATCTGTTCCCGCTGCACTTTCGCCGAAAGCAGAAACAAATGCTGTGTCAAATCTTGCTTTTAATTGTTGGGAGATCGAGTTCATAAAAAGAAGGAAGAAGGAAGAAGGAAGAAGGAAGAAGGAAGAAGGAAGAAGGAAAAGGGAGTTACCTGTTGCCTGTTGCCTGTTGCCTGTTGCCTGTTGCCTTGAACTTAGTTAGTTAAGTGTATTGAGACTTGAGATTTTTGGTTGGCTCGATCGGTTTTTAGCGAGCAGAACTTTAGGGATTTTGAATGCGACTGAAATTTAGTTACATTAATATCTAATTAACTGCGGTGGGATCTTCACGATTTGGCAGTACCAGAGTTTCGATCGCCAGCCAACCCCAAAAAATTAAGATTTTGTGCGCGATCGCGACCCCTGGGCGAGCCATAGCACGGATTACAGTTTATCACAGTTGTCAGCGCTACACCAACCGCAAATTTTCACCCACCAGCATCTAAAATTTCCCAGGTCGCATCATAAATGCCCGATCGAAAATTTCAAATCGCGCGATCGCGGTCACTTGGATTGCCAGCATAGATTACAGTTTATCGCGGTTGCGGCTGCTACACTCACGCTAAATTATTGCATCTATTTACAAAATCTTAATTGGCTTTTTACCAAATCTTTATTAGATATCTGGCTGATGGCTCGCTAAAATTAAGGTATGTTAAAATGTTCTGTATAACCCCCCAAAAAATTAGCAAAGGAAGTTGTCATGTTATCCCAACCTATTTTCGGCGATCGCTCTTTGAGCCAAGCCTTTTATAGTTCTGTAATCCAGCGTTTCTCCGAGCCTTTCAATCCTTCAGTTCGAGCGCTATTAGAACAGTGTACCCTCGGTTTTGCCCCCAGCCCCGAGGGAGTTAAAACCTTGTTCGTTGTAGCGCCGAGGCTGGAAGTTGCAGAAGAACTGCTGACAGAAATTGACATTATATTAGAGCGTACAGCCGAACTCATGGTAGGAGTAGGACAAGTTGCCCTGTGCGCGATTCCCCTGGGAAATCAGTCCCAGCAAACTGCAGATCTTCAAAACTTAGAAAAAGTTCCCAGCGAGTGTCTGGTTTGCAAATTTTTCTCAATTATTGACGATCGCGAAACGAGTGATTGCTAAATTTGACTTCAGTGGTGACATTAAGTGCGATCGACAATTTCCCGCGTTTGTCAGCAACTGTCCGTCGGGACAGAGAGATAAATTGTCTGTTAGTTAATAATATCGCTAGAATCGCAGGCACAAGTGTAGGTAATTCGATCGCGCAGCCGTCGCTGCAGTCAGCAGGCATTACGGAGAAGGCAGAAGGCAGAAGGCAGAAGGCAGAAGGCAGAGGGAAGAAGGCAGAAGGCAGAGGGAAGAGGGAAGAAGGAAGAGGGAAGAGGGAAGAGGGAAGAGGGAAAAATCTACAGACAGTAAGCGATTTTGCGATCGGTATCTTAGGTTTAATTAAGTGGAATTACTTGCATCTTTTTTCAACAATAATGTATGTGCAGGCAAGCTGCCAACTGGACGCTGATTATTGATTCGCAATCTTAAATTTTAAATCTCTAACAAGATGTACCAAAAAATCAGATATTTTAGCAAAATTGAAAGCTTCGATACAGTATTTTTGCCAATAATATCCTGTGGTTAGTTTGTAGTACAGACTGAAGTCTGTAGCAGATTGCAGGTTGAAGTCCTGACTGCGAACTGTTTTTGTGATGGCGATCGACCTATTCAGGACTGAAGTCCTTACTGCGAACTGTACTGCGAACTATTTTTGTGATGGCGATCGACTTATTCAGGACTGAAGTCCTTACTGCGAACTGTACTGCGAACTGTTTTTGTGATGATAATATATCGTTAGCAATCTAATCCGGTTTTTGTATAAGTTCAGAAAAATTTTAGTATAAAACCGCTCATAAACTTGTAAGAACAGGCGCTAAATTCTTCTTTCATGAAGACCTAAACCTCAAAGGTTTAACTAAGCGCAATAAAATTAAACAAGATGATGATGGGACTTATCTTCCCAACGGTCAATCAGCAAAGTCAGGACTGAATAAGTCTTGGCAGGATGCTGCATTCGGTCAATTTT
>JBOFTL010000440.1:0-2180 GCA_051652045.1 Microcoleus sp.
ACCCCACCCCAGCCCTCCCCTTACTAAGGGGAGGGAGTAAAAAGTTCATAGATTGTATTTGTTAGGTGCGATGAATTTAAGGGCGATCTTTGGTGCGCGATCGGCGAGAAACCGGGTTTTTTCTACAGACTTTGCCGCAGTGCAAAAAGTTAGGAAAAACCCCAGTTTCTTAGATTGTTCCACTTCACCTCATTTCTCATCGCGCCCACTGCTGTAATATGTAATTGTAAAATTTCTCGGTATCTACTCGATCGAGCGCTCGAATTTTCCGCCCTCCCTCTTGAACTTTAGTTCGTCCTTGACTCAAACCTTCGGTAACAATTTCAGTTTCCCATTCTCGCAGTTGGTAAAATTCAGGACGCGCTAAATAAGCAGTTGCTAAAATATCCCAAAAATAGTAATCTTGAGAAATTGCTAGCGCGTAACACTGTCCGGAAAAATCGGAAATTGGATATTTGCGTTGTTTCGCTAAAAGATTGGAAAATTCTACAGTTAGGGGTACATTATTGGTAATATCTAGAGGACACATGACAACCGGAATTTGAGTTTGCCAAACGCGATCGATCGCGATCGGGTCCCAGTAAGCATTCCATTCCGCCGACATATCTTGCCCCGGTTCCATATCTTTGCTAACATTACCGGGAACGTTAAGCGCACCTCCCATCCACACGATTTCTTAAATTTTAGTTTCAATTTCCGGCGCGATGTCCAAAGCTTGCGCTACTGTTGTTAACGGCCCCGTTACCATTAATGTGACCGGTTGTGCCGCATCCCGCAAAACTCGTACCATAAAATTTTGTCCCGGTTCTGAAATTAATGGCGCATCAATTGTCACTTTTTCGTTTAGAATAGGGAGTCGATCGACCGCAAAGGAATCCCGCCGAAATAACACTGGAAAAGGGTTGAGTCCCCTCACGGTACTCGCCGCCACCGGCACCTGAGAACATCCCATTAAATCGAGGATTTTGCGAGTAGCGCTAACGGCCGGTTGAATGTAGCAGTCCGCAGGAGTTACAATTACTCCCAGTGTTTCGACTTCTGCCATTGTCATCAGCAATACGACTGAAAGATAGTCATCAACAGCACCATCACGATCCATCAATACGAGTTTTTTTGACATTTCGATCGCCCTTCTACACAATTCCTCTAAAATACAATATATCTTTAGTCATGAGTCATGAGTCATCAGTCATCAGTCATCAAAAGAATTACTGTAAATTATCAACTTTTAACTCTCAACTATTTAAATATAGTTGTATCGATCGCACAGGCCTTGGGTGAAGCATTCGGGCCTGAATCCTGAAATTTATGGCAAATCTTATCGCCCGAATGCTTCACCCTTACAAATATATACATCGGACACACGATCGACTATCGACTATCGACTATCAACGATCGACTATCAACTATCAACTATCAACTATGACTGCAATCTCACCTTACGGATCTTGGAAATCTCCAATTACTTCAGATTTAATTGTATCGGGAAGTGTCGGACTCGGACAAATTGCGATCGATGGTGATGATATCTATTGGGTAGAAGGAAGACCTTCAGAAGCAGGAAGAAGTGTCATCGTGCGGCGCACTCCCGATGGCAAAATAACAGACGTAACTCCCCCACCTTTTAACGCGCGCACCCGCGTTCACGAATATGGTAGCGGTGCTTTTGTTGTGGCTAGCGGCACGGTGTATTTTTCTCATTTTGCCGACCAACGGATTTACTTTCAAAGCTTAGATTCTCAGCCAGAACCTTTAACTCCGCCTGCAAATTGTTGCTATGCAGATGCGATCGTTGACAAGCAAAGAAATCGCCTGATTTGCGTGCGCGAAGACCACTCAGGTGAGGGCGAAGCTGTCAATACAATAGTCAGCATTAATTTGGATGATGGTGCAGATATTCGAGTCTTGATTGAGGGAAATGATTTTTATGCTTCGCCGCGTTTGAGTCCTGACGGTTCTCAACTTTGTTGGATTAGTTGGAACCATCCTAATATGCCTTGGGATGGAACTGAATTGTGGGTTGCTTCACTTGATGAAGCAGGTTTTTTAGGCGAAAAACAGTTAGTTGCCGGCGGAGTTGATGAGTCGATTTTTCAACCGGAATGGTCGCCTGATGGTAGGCTGTATTTTGCGAGCGATCGCACTAATTGGTGGAATATTTATAGAACCCCCCTCAATCC
>JBOFTL010000441.1:0-2275 GCA_051652045.1 Microcoleus sp.
GGTCGATCGCACTGCCAAACTTCGAGCTTCGGTTAAAGAGACGGCAAACCACTGCACCGGCTGTCTGCTACTGTCGGCGGTATTGAGCAAATCCACTCCCGCACTTTGCATCAAACCAACATCGGCAATCCAAGTGCGCGTGTTTGTTGCAGAGTTGCTTGCCGGTTGTTGAGTCCAAGCTAGGGGAACGATCCGCCCGTTAATCGAAACTTGGCGGCCTTGTCTGATGTTGGTTGAGGGCGGCACGGATTGAGAGACGGGGAAGTTCGGCAACTGATTTTGTAGCAGATCGAAAGGTCTATCTGTGGGTATTTCAGTCGGTTTTAACCGACTTGAGCTATGAGACGGGGAATTGATTCCCCGGCGGACCGTGAGATCGTGAATTAACCCAGCCCTCTCGGATGCTTGGGCTTTCCCCGGTGAATTCCCGACACAGATAAGACCGATCGCCCACAAAGGCAAAATCGAGATGAATAATATTGAGGGGCGATCGAACAATTTGCGTTTCACGACTGACAACCTATAACTTTGCGGGTTCAAGCTGGAACTCCAATAACGAACTGGTGCATATTCGAGTTCTGCCTGGAAAAAGTTTTGTGCAAAAACTGTCTGTTTTTAGCACATTTTCGGCAACGCACTTGTACTCGATTTCTCATATTGACAGTGGACACCGATCGCACCGCCCACTTGCTGTATCACCAAAAAGCTGAAAATTTCGATTTTTACTGATAAAATTAATATTCACGGTCAGGAAGTTGGCCATAATGTTAAAGCAGGCCTTCACTGGCGATGAGCTGTCCTGCTAAAACGCACCAACCCGATCGCGGGTAAGCGGATTTTCGATCTGCAGCAGCAGTCGATCGATTGCAGAGTACCGCTGACACAAGCAAAAAAAAGTTATATCGGTTCCGAAAAGCAGGTGACAAGCTGTAGGGACACAGCACTGCTGTGTCCCTACCCAAGGTGTCCCTACCTAAAGTCGATCGCCCGTCAGAACTCCTGTTGCCAGATAGCGATTTTCTAACGAATAATTGCTTTCTAACAGCACCGTATTCTATGAGACATCTGCAAGCTATTCGATCGAGATAATTTTAGATCTCCAAAACAGGGTTTCACGGTCAGATACTGCCAGCATCAAAGTTCATCTTTATCAAACCAGCAGGCTCTTTGCAGCTTAAAGAGTCAGCATTTTTTCACCGCTAGGCAGCTTTCTCCTTTCACAGCATAAACACGCAAAACAATCACACACAGAAATACTATTCAATCAACATGGGTAACAAGATCGATCGAAACCGAAATAATTTACATCAGGGTGAACGAGGAACTCCCTATGCCGGACAAAGCTGGCTGGTGGAAGAAAGAGATGCCTGCGGTGTGGGCTTCGTTGCCAATCAAAGCGGCAAGGCAACTCACTCGCTAATTGAAAAAGCTTTGCCGGCTTTGACTTGTCTGGAACATCGGGGCGGTTGCAGTGCCGATCGAGATTCCGGCGACGGCGCGGGTTTGATGACGGCGATTCCTTGGGAATTGCTGGATGCTTGGTTCCAAGAAAAGGGAATTGCGCCTCCAGCCCGCGAAAACTGCGGCGTGGGAATGATATTTTTGTCCCAGGATGCAAATCAAGCGACCGTAGCAAGGCACGTTGTCGAAGAAATCGTGACTGGGCGCGGACTGACAGTGCTCGGATGGCGGATCGTTCCCGTAAACCCGGAAGTTTTGGGCCCGCAAGCGCGGGAAAATCAGCCTCAAATCGAACAAATAATAGTTAGTTCCTCGCAGTTGCAGGGAGATGAACTCGATCGCCAGTTATTTCTAGCCCGCCGCGAGATCGGACACGCGCTGTCAAATCGCCCCGACTTCACCCGCAGTGAATTTTACACTTGTTCGTTTTCCTGCCGGACGATCGTTTACAAAGGCATGGTGCGATCGGCCATTTTGGGAGAATTTTATCAAGATTTAACCAATCCCGCCTACAAAAGCGCTTTTGCCGTCTATCACCGCCGCTTCAGCACCAACACGATGCCCCGCTGGCACCTGGCCCAACCGATGCGATTGTTGGGACACAACGGCGAAATTAACACGCTGTTGGGCAATATCACTTGGATGAGGGCGCGCCAAGCCGATTTGACTCACCCCAATTGGAGTGAAGCGGATCTGGCAACTTTCAACCCGATTGTCAATGCCGACAGCAGCGATTCGGCAAACTTAGACAACGTGATGGAATTGTTGGTACATTCCGGTCGATCGACCTCCGAAGCCCTGATGATTATGGTAC
>JBOFTL010000442.1:0-18668 GCA_051652045.1 Microcoleus sp.
ATACACATCAAGGCTTTCCAGCGACCTCTCCTAGATCAACGCTCTAATATAAATCAAGAAGGCGATCGATCGAAATAGTACAGTATTAGAGGTTGCTTTGGAGGGCGATCGGTGGCATAATGTCAGTGGGTGTTACTGGGAAGTAGCATTCCGTGGGCTTTAAAAAGCCTATACATCGATTCCCCGTCGGAAAGTCTGGCAGAAATGTCGGCGCGCGATCGCTTCACTGCTGAAAGGTTGGTGGGGCGGATGATCAGGTATCGGCGAAAGCCCGTACTGAAGATCTGAGGGGTCCCATGTCGCGCACGAGCTGTGCCGTATGGGCAGGTAGCTGAATGATGCATGGTGGCGATTCCTAACCAAGTGAACTTAATAGCCTGCGCTGTGGCCGATAAATCACACCGCTGAAACTATTAATGGATAGTTACAACCACGATTCAGAGCTTGTGTAGTTAATTGGTCCATAAATAGGATCCATTGACGTGAACCGCTAGCCACGGAAGCCAAAAGCCGATCGATTGGAACCGATCGCAAAAGATACAACTGGCCTTGATCCGTCTGGCCAACGTGATCTAAATTCGCATATCTGGAGATTGCCCGACGAAAACACCACAATTCAACCCAAAAGGACGCTAAACAGGCGTTTATTTCTGTTTCTCTTTTTTTATTGCAAAAATAAGGGCAATTTATAGTGCAAATTTTTAAGGAGGTCGATCGCGGTCAAGATACAAGAACAGTCCTTACCTGTAACGCCCACGTATTGAAGTCGTTTAACTAAATATTCGATCGACTTCTAAGCCTTATGCAGCAACGCTTTCAGCCTGCCTCACCTAGTAATGGTCGATCGGTGACTAGTACACTCGAAAATGCAAGTTCATAAAAACATACGATCGACCTCTAAGCTATGTATATCAAGGCTTTTCAGCGACCTCTACTAAACCCTGCTCTTAATATAATAAAAAGAAGGCGATCGATTGGATTAGTACAGTACTAGAAGTTGCTTTGGAGGGCGATCGGGTCCAACTGCTTCGATCGACGTAAGAGGAAGAAGCTTGACGGGCGATCGCGTTTACCTGTAACTCCTACGTATGTCGATTTGGATTGTGAGGACTTTCGGAATGGGGTTTACAATCAAAACGTAACCAGTTAAATTGAAGTGGTAGTCAACACAGACCACGCAATTAAGGGGAAAAACGACATGACGACTCAGCTAAGAAGAATCCCAGCATTTGGCCGAACAATGTGGGATAAAGTCGAAAACATCTTAAATACAGACGACTCTGCCGACATTGAAGAGTTTAAGAACTGGCTAGAAGATCACGCCTTCGTCTTCTCGGATCGAAGATCTTTCGACTATCACGCGCTTGAGTTGAGGGGTTACACTGTCGTGGATCCTTCTCAGCTTGATGATCTGATTGATCAATGGTGCAACTCTGGCGATGGTTGAAGAAGATCGTGAAAAGGTGCGACGCGATCGCAGAGCCGCCCAAGCACGCGATCGCCGTCGCAAGCGTGGATTAAAGAGTCGCGGTGGGGCTGGCAGAGGGCAAGGGAGGAAGATGGTAGACGTGGCCAATCGTCCAACCTGCTGTAATCGTTTGATGCGATCGAGCGGTCGATCGTGGCGATGCCCGATTTGCAAGACTAGTGAAAGGAAGGCTGAGGAAAAAATTGACTGAGAGCCAAAAAAAGATTTCTGTTTTCGCGCTGGTTGGAGAATTCTGCGTCACTGCTGCCGATGGCGATGTTTTGTTCCACGAAATCGTCAGGGCACTGGAATCTGTCGATCGCGTCACGATCGACTTTGCCGGTTGCACGATCGGCTGTTCCAATTTCTTCAGTCATTCGATCGCTCGGCTGAATGAAGTTCTTTCGATCGATGAGTTGAATCGGAGGGTTCAGCTTTCTGGGTTGGATCCGCACATGGCAAGCTTGATTAGATTTTGTAATCACACTGCAAAGCGGAGAGTAAATTGAGAATCCACTATCCTGAGAATATAATTATTTTGAATTTGACGCCTCTGTTTTTCGATCGGTCTGAGCATGTTCTTCTTCAGCCGATTTGCGGCATGAGCCTAAAGAGTGAGTGTGTAACCGTTTTTGTTGATCTCAAAAGCCTTGAAACTCCCAACGTTTCATTTGTTGAAATAGACTCAGGCCCTGGGTTTGTGAGGCCACCTTTCCTCCTAACAATCCGCTTTACTTGCTACGATCGTAGAGTAAACTTTAATCGATTAACTCCTATTCCAATACTGGATGGATTAAGCAACAATTTGCAATATCTTTCCGAGTTAGTTGATGAGTACCTTTTTTTTAGAAGTGGTTTCACAGAAGAACTAATAGCGGACAGCGAAAAGTCTTGCATAAACTATCTCTTCCAAGGGCATATCTATTCAGATCAATTTGCGGTTCGATCAGATCGATCGTTAAATTAAGAAAAAATGGAGCAGCCCCTTGAGCATAGTTGATGAAGAACTGAAGGCGCAGGTATTTGCGATCGATCGAAATCTTGGCACGATCGAGTTGCATCCTCAGCCGCTAACCGAATGGGGCGATCGCGAAGACCATGCCCCTGCGACGCTGAGGATGGACGTCCAAGGCCGCGATCGGCTGATTGCCGCATTGATTGAGGGAAGAGATTCAATCGAGGTCTACGGTGAATCCGGTGGTGGTTATTGTTTAAATCTGGAGATTCGATCGTGATGGACATTGAAAAATTCAATCAGTCCGAGCAGCTAGTTGTCTTGCGATCGATCGCGAAGGTTCTCTGCCGCCGACATCCTGTTTCTGCGGTCCATCGATCGCCTGAGTTTCAGACAGATTCGATCGGACATCAACTGCACGCGCTGAGTGATGCCGATCTTTTGGACCTGGCCAGCGCTTTGATTTGCGAACTCAACCCACGATCGCATTCTTGAACAGTTTCTTTGTGATATTCCGCTGCACAAAATTTTGCCGACAGAGTTCTAAGGTCAGCGCTTCCAGTTCCGATCGCTCAAGCTGCGACATCGCCAATCGCATTTGATTCAGCTCGAACTCTTGCTCGATCGTGAGTTGATAGTCTGAAGCATTAAGATCGATCATTTAGCCTCCTATAGGTTCCCAATGTGTTCGGCAGTTCCACCCGTTAGCTTCTCCCATCGATCGCAAATCAAAGAGCAATAATGGGCAGATAACTCAAAGCCAATAACGGTTCGATCGCCCATCTCTTCCGCTGCAATTAAATCACTACCAGAACCTAAAAATGGTGAGTAGATTAAACCATTTTTAGGACACGAACTTTTGTAGATCCGCTGCATCATCTCGATTGGTTTTGGCGTGGCATGTCCCCACCGATCTTCACCTTTAACTCTGGGATAGTTCCAGACATCCGTCATGTTGTCATGGGTATTGTCGAAGTATGCACGTGTTTTGTGCCATTCCCGCTTGATGTCGTCATATTCCCGCTTGAACGCCTTGCCATGTGCGGCTTGTTGAAGTTTTTTGTAATGCGGTTCAGTCGGCAACATCCATTGAGATTTACCAAAGTAATGAGAAGCCAGCCCACCTCCTTTGTCTCCAACTTCAAGAATTTGATGGACTTCAGAAGCCGTCCATTTCATAATTTGCTTCTGCTCTTGCAACCATTCAAGAATTCCGGCCCAGCCATCAAAAAACATGTCGGCGTTATTATTAAATCCTTGCTCCCCTCTCATGAAAAACAAGCAGTGTTCCGTTGCCGTTGGATACATTCTGTGTGCATCAGACATCATGCCTTGTCCGCTTTTTTTGTCCCATACTACTTGATTCCGAAAAGTTAGCCTCTCGCTATCTCTAAGTCCACCTTTGTACCACAGCCGCCAAAGATCCTCACAGTTACCCCAGACGTAAACAGAGCCATTGTCGTCTAAATATTTGCGCCCTTCATTCCACCAGAGCATTTGAAAAGCATCTAATTTATCACGATACAAATTATCGTTGATGACCCCATCTTTCTCTTTGCCCATCCCGTAAGGAGGATCGGCATGGATGAGTTGAGCCGATCGGCCATTAAGCAATTTGCCAACATTTTCTTCGATCGTGCAGTCCCCACAAGCCACGTAATGTCGCCCCAACTTCCAGATCTCGCCAGCTTTTACCCGTGGCACATATTCGGGGTCTGCGGCGGCATCTTCGATCGCTGCTAGATCATCTTCGTCTTCGTGGACGGGTGGCCCGTCGAAATCGATCGCCCCTCCGGTTTCAATCATCTCCGTTAGCTGGTCTTCATCGTAGGGGAGGCCCGTTACTAGATCATCGATCGAATAGTCCTCCGATAATTCCGACAGTAGGCTGCTCAATAATTCCGGATCGGCGGTGGCTCTGGTTTCGTCCATTACGATCGTGACCTTCTTTGCCTGGGCATCGGTCAAGCCATGCACGATCGTGACATACACATCGGCATCCGGATCAAATGTGCGATGACGGCCTTCTCCGTCGAGGATTTGATAGTGACCATCGATCGATGGATGAGGGCGGCACACGATATCTTGAATCTGGTCAAATTCTCCAATCGATTCCGCGATGGCTTCCTGGAGTCGATCGCTCTTATTGCGATATGGATTCCAGGGATTTGGAAGGAGCTGAGACGCCTTAAGTTTCACCGATCGTTCGATTCTTCTGGTCATACATTCTGGGTGATGGCTGCTTATTTTTTATTCCCGCTATATTGCTCGATCAAATCACTAATACCTAAAGCCTCATCAGCAATCTTCAGAGCTGCTTCAACAGAGGTTGCATCGAGTTTCAGTAAATTTGCGATCGCGACCAATTCCGCCATATTTTTTTGCTTAAATTCATCAGATGGTAGTGAATCAATTTTTTTTGCTTCTCGAACTGCAATTTTAGAGATAATGCGAGAAGCTTGTAGCCGTTCAAGTGCGATCGTTTCGGCGGTACTTCTAATCGCTTCTAATCTTTTTTCGTAAGCCGATCGCACTTCTTCTGATACTTTCGATCGACGTTCTTTCTCTTGAGCCAAATCCCAAGCCAACGATCGATCGTCCCATTTTCCATCAACACTCCAGCGCTTGAAAGTACCGTCCACGACGCTTCTAGGGCGTTTCTGGTGCGCCTTGTAGAGCTTGTATGCTTGCAACATCGATCGTGTTGGACCCAAATCTCTATACAAACAAAATGCGCTGTAAGACTTCGGTGTATCTAATTCTTCGTTGTACTCCCAAGCGTCAGTCATTGCATTAATTAATAGTGTTCTGTTTCGTCAGTTCGATCGTTAGCACACGATCGGCAGCACATCCGAATTATGGGACCATACTCAGCATAAGACCATTTCTTGTTAGGCGATGGCTGTAATTTATTCCCGCAAAAGATACACGTTGTTCCAGGGGTTCGCCTTAACTGGTTTCGGGGAGGAACCCGATCGTATTTGCTATTCATCCGCGATAGAGTCGGGCTTGAGTCGATCGATTTTGCGCGTACTGATCGATCAATGCTGCGATCGACTCCATGCCTAGGATTAATCGAATCTTTCGTGTCAAGATATCTTTTAGTTCTCCATGCGATCGGGCGTTGCTTAATTCTGGATTGTCAGACCATTCAAGAACGTCTGCTTTAATTAGGCGTCGTTTGCCTGAGATTGCTTCTGTATTGGCGGCAGTTTCGGCGGAGACTAAGGTTTGGGCGATCGATCGTAGCTGGTCAATCCGGGCTTGTGGCAGTGCCTGTAGTTTTAAGTTGAGGGTTTCGATCGATATCATGGCGAATGGATTTGGCTCTAGGGTGTAAACGATATCGGCTACTTGTTCGTTTAGGGCGTCGAGGAGAGTGTATTTTTCAATTTCTGTTAGCATTGCGGTGCTGTACAATTTATTCAGTTATTCCCAGGAAGTTACCATGGACCATTTAACAGAAGCTCTCTCTTTGTTGAATTTGCAGATTGCCCAGGAACCATCTAAGACTCAAGAGCTGGCGAAGATCGCCGACTTGATCATGTCTGGCATGGCTGAATTATCCTCAACACCCCAAAGCAAGACTGTGGCTGAGCAAAAGGGGATCCAAGCGAAGAACTCTTAATCTATAATTATCGGGAACAGCCTAGCGTTCTCGACACATGCAAACTCAATCTCCGCCTCGAACTCTTTCTCCTGTTGATACGCGATCGATTCCCTCTCACTATTGGGACAATCGATCGCTTTTTCGTGATCAAATCATCCGATCGGCAATGCCGTTAGCCAAGGGTTTAGCCCGTCGGTATGCGGGTCGATGCAACTGCCAATACGACGATCTTGTATCAGTTGCGTTGGAGGCGTTAAACCTGGCGATCGATGACTATAAGCCGATTAAGGCTTCATTCTCGACTCATTCTGTCGTTAGAATGAGATCAGCTATTTGGCATTATTTAAGGGACAATTCTCCGGTCCCTCGAGCATGGTTTGAGGCGTATTTCAAGGTGCGGAAAGAAGCGAGGAAGATGAACAGGATGCGTAAAAATCTTGGCTATCCGACTCTTAGCTTGAAGGAAGTTTCAGAACGATTGCGGATACAAGAATGGGATCGAATTGTTGCGGCAATGCAATCGCCAAATCCGATCGGCCTTGCTGGTATTGAAAAGGAATATGATCCGTATTCGTCTGAAGATGATCTAGTTCTCAAGGTTCGGCAGGTCTTGTTTCAATTGCCGACGGAGCAAAGAAAGTCGATCGAGTTATGGATGTATCGGGATAAGCGGGATGAGAATTTTCGATCGGCATTCCAAGCTGTGAAAGAACTCCTGTCAGAGGTTGCGTCATGAGTAGTCAGTTGACGATCGCAGGGTTGGACGAGTACGAAGTGCAACTGAAGGATTTGAAAAATCGTGGTCAGCATTTGCTGCTGGAACTGGGCCAGGTTTTGCGATCGGCTCGATCGAAGTTTGCCAATTATCCGCATCAATATTGGGTTGATTGGCTGGCGACTAATGATCTGAAGTTGACGCAAGCGGAACGGGCGATCGCTGCTTACGATTGTTTTGGATTGACTTGTGATGGCATTCCGGTTAGTTTGCTGCCTGTCATCGCCAGGGCCGGGGAAGAGGAGCGATCGGTCATTCAATCTAAAGTGCGATCGGGAGCCTCGCTGACGGCGGCGGATGTGCGATCGATTCTCAAGGATTTTAGAACGATTTGCCCAGGGAAGCGAGTGTACTTGGGGGATTCAACTCTAGCCCCTGGACAGCGCGGGGTTGTCGAGTCGATCGATGGGGAGACGTTGGTGGTTGTGTTGCCATCGGGTGATCGTGTCCCTTGTTTTGTAAAAGAGGTTTCAGTAAAGCCGATCGAACAGATGTCACTGGCTTTATCTGTCGCGAAGCCCACGGGACGGAGTAGCGATCGATCGCAGCTTCTTGGGGAGGAGATTGCATTTCTTAAGCGGACACTGTTTATTATTTTCGATAGTGATCCATCATGGCGCGGTGATTTGTTGTTGAAACATCCGAATATTGAAGAATGGGGGATTTATCTGTGATTAATGCTAGGAAAGAGATGGAGGACTTTTTAAACAATGTTGGAGAACGTCCATTGTGCGCAGTTTTCGAGATTGCCATATGCGGGATGAGCGCATTCACTCTTACCCAAGGAGGCGATCTTGATCAGTTTTTGGCTGCCTTGGATTTTGAATATGACAACGACTACGGCGGCGATGACACTGAAGGCTCTGTTGTCTGGTTCGCTGATGGCACATGGGCCGATCGAGGTGAGTATGATGGCTCTAGCTGGTGGGTCCATCGTAAGGTTCCGCCAATGCCCAAAGAACTCTTGGAGGCTAAAGAATGAGTCCATTACATGATCCAATGACAGAAAACGGCAGCTTAACGATACTGAACTATTTGCCTGGAACATATCTCGATCGATTGGGTAATGTCCAGCCCAACTCTGAACCGATCGAGATCGATGTGTATTTGAAAACCGAATCATTGGCGACGGCGACAAAAACAGAAAAGCATCCAGGCGTGGACCAATCGGCTCAACTGCTAACGGGTTATTGTACAAATCCATCAATAATCCCATTTGATGTTCGGACTGCCTGTTGGTATAAATGCACGTTTGGCAAGACTGATGGATGGTTTTTCCTAAAGCCTTTTGGGCGATTTGGACGTGCTGGAATTGACGATATTATAGAGGCGGAAATAGGGACTAAAATAGATGGGTGGTTTCAAATTCAGAGAGTGACGATGTGAAACGTGATTTTAATTTAATTCGATATCATAGGTCGCCGATCTCTTTTCCACGAATTGTCCTTTAATTTATTGAGGTTTATTCAAATTGAAAACAATCGAAGAAAAATATCAATCTTGCCGGGAAGTTGTCAATCGACTTCTCAAGCGTAATGCCGAGTTGCAAAGCCAACTGCGTCTCGCGAAAAAATCTGAACAAAGAGTGTCTGCCAAAGCCTCAAAAAAGTTGACGGAATTACGAGAAGCCATGCAATCAGTGGTCGATCGATACGAGTTAAATCAACTCCAAATGACCGATCGACTTGACAATTTAACGGCTCAGATTAGGATCCTTGAATCTGACCTGGAAAAAGAGAAAAGAAAAACGCCAGAATCTTTACAAAATACAATTCAAGCACAATTGACTCAATTAATGGATGCTCAAATTGAGATAAACGAATTGACTCAGCTTGTTGTTGCCAAGAATAAGCAGATCGAAAGAATGCGGAAAACGGCGAAAAATCACAACTGCTATAACGATTTTGGCGAAGATGACTTTGATGGCGAGGATTGGAACTTATGAAGATAAACCTGACTGGATTAAACAATGCGATCGCCTCTGCTCTTGCTGAAACGAATCAGGAACTAGCGCGATCGGCACAACGGAACCTCCGGGCGAAACGCTGGAATTGGGACCGTGTGACCCGGCGTCGATCGGGGCAAATCGTATTTACGCCACGGGATATCGTGGATACTGGACAGTTATCTCGATCGATGAAATTTCGATCGGATGGGCGACGGGCTTTCGTTCGGTATGACGCTCGGCACGCTTCGATCGTCCATCGTCGAAGGCCATGGCTGAGAACTACACTGAATGAGGTTGATGTGCTAAATATTTTTGCAAATAATTTGAGGGATAAGCTATGAAGGAACAATTCCCTAGTGTTTTTATTGCTGGAGGGCTACCTTCCGGCTTTCGATTGTTGTATCGAACCAGAGATGGCGAGTTTCGAGTTGTTCTTGCTGATTACACAGTTATAACATTGGATTCTTCTTTGATTCGGGAGGAGTGAACTATGAATAAGACTTATTCTCAGTCGCCGCAAACTCGTATGGTCTTTTCTCAAGGGGACGGTGAGTATGTGTACTGTAATTTTGATATCAACTTAGGACGCCTGGTCCCAGATTCCTCGATGAATCAAAGCCTTCAAAACACGGAAAAGATCGCAAAAATAGAACCTTATTCGGAAATATTTGACAAGCCCAAAAACAGGAAACAACGGAGATCTGAGAATCGGCTTAACAAGTCGATCAGCAAAATGGTTGAGGGTATTAATCGATGCCAGTCCCATTCGTTCTCAGGGTTCAAACCACGAATCAGCGAGGAAGCATGAATAACGCAATGAAACTGCGCGATCGACTTCGCGACATGTTGTCTGCCCATCTTGGCGTCTACACCCTGGCGAATGGGGAAGAAACCCCGGCAATCTATTGTACGGAAAAGGGTGATGCGGGGCATAACGATCGAACTGTTCGGGGTTTGGAGGTCGTTGTTGTCATTGTTCCGTCTAGTAAGTATGTCGTATTTTTAAAGATTTGGGAATCAGATATAACTGTGCAGACGGTTGATTTGCAGATGATTTGTTCATTGATTCAACAGCAATTACCGATCGAAACGTTTGACGTCATTGAAATTGATGAGCAGCCTGAATTGAGGGCAATGGTCAAGCTGACCATCAATTCACAAGGCATTTTCACGTTTGAAGACGATTATTTGTAGCGATCGATTGAGGGAATAAATAGGCACTGAATTCAGTAGAATATCATGCCTAATTTTTCTCAAGGTTCGCAAACGCGAGTCTTCTTCGGGATTATGCCCCAAGAGTCTTTGTTGTTGTACGAATCGACAAAGATCATGGTTCCGCCGCCGAACGTCACTGTCACACTATCTGCTGCCGCTGCGATCGCGACACCAGCGCAAATTACAGCAGGTTTCCAACCTTTAGCCGTGACGGCGTTGACTGGACCTATTGCCGCTGGTACTCCATTGGTTTTCCGATCTGGAACTTTGACATTTTACGTTTATCTTGTGGGCGATGCCAAGACTGGCGATACGAGTCTACGGGTCTCGCCGCTTGAGATCGCAATCCCCACGGCTGCGGTCGCCAGTCATCGAGGGATTATCCAGATGGTTGGTGGCACGGCAGCAAATGGGAAGGTGGAAGTTGAAGACGAAAGCGTGATGGTCTTCACGGACAAGCCTTTGGGTACTGTCTCTGACGAACTTTCCGGCTTTATGGACGGTAGCGCAAAATCGGCTAAATGGTCACTCGACTATGAATCGAATTGCGATCCAACCGATCCGACGCTGGGCCGACTAACGTACGCAGGGCTTAATGCGACGAATGGCGTCAAAGCTTACGTCCGCAAAATGAACCAGCCGCCTGTTGGGTATGCGACAGGTGATACGCTCGAAGGGTTTGTTTCTGTTATGGGCTACGAAGAAACTAACTCAGCAGATGGAATTATCAAGATTAAGGCGACGTTGATGGGCCGTGGCGCTCCAAGACGATTGCGTGCTTCATTGATTCTCCCCGTATAATCCGATCGATCGTGGGGCGAGTTTTCTTGCCCCTTAAATTTTGCCATGCAATCATTATTTGATCCAAATCTGCCAAATTATGTACACGACGATCTTAGAGCTTTCGAGAAAGAGCTTAAGGTCGTTTTTGATGCATGGAACGATCTGAGAGATGGATTCAAAGATTACATTTTCAAAGAAAGAGAAGAGCCGATCGATGAATACGAAAAGAGGCTGAAATCGACTGTTTTCGATAACCTTTTTAAGCCTGCCATAAAAAGCTATTCCGGTTTATTGTCGCGGTTTAAGCTGCTTGATGCTACCCCTAAGTCGATCGTTCAGGCTATCGACAATGTAGACGGGCGCGGGAATAGTTTAGAAGTATTTTTACAGGATGCCGATGATAATGTGCTCAGGGATGGAGCTACTGCTTTTATTGTTGATTTCCCTGACACGTCAGAACTAAATATCGTTACGCCGCTTGATTTGACACGATCGGGTGTACGTCCTTTTTTCGCATTGATAAACCGAAGAGATTTGATTAATTTCGACTTTGATATCGAGCAAGGTGTTCATCGATTGTCATTTGCTATTATCAGATCAGAACGACAAGAACGTGATGGATTATACGGAAGAAAGACGACTGAAATCTTTCGTGAATTTAGGCGTGGGGATGAGTCATCAAACTTTCAATGTTATTACATGGAGTGGGAGATTAGCGAAGATAAAAAGAAAAAGAAAGTAGCGATTCAACTCGGAGAAACTCGATACTATTCAAGCCGAGAAATCCCGATCGTAATTTATTCGGCAACCGATCGAGATCCGCTGGCGACACTACCCCCGTTCCTGAATACAGCAATGCTGAACATTCAGATGTTGCGAAAACAGTGCCAGTTGGACGAGGTTTTGCGGAAGATAAATTTCCCTGTACCCGTCCGTGAGGGTGCCGCTATGGTTGCATCTCCGAGCGCTCCGGGGGGCTTTGCTTATCCAGCGCTGACCACTGGGTCTAATCATGTGGTTGATCTGCCGATCGGTGGGAAATTCTACTTCTCAGAACCGACAGGTGCGGCGATCGCGGCAACGCAGGAGGATATCAAAAATTTGAGACTGGCGATCGATCGGGTTTCGTTAGCGTTTCTGGGTGGACAGCGATCGGGGTCGATGACGGCGACAGAGGCCCTGTTAAACACAGCACAGGTGACCACGACGATCAACGGCATAGCAAGGCGTAAGGAGTCGGTTGTTCAGGAGTTGTTCGCCTTATGGTGCTCGTACACCGGGGAGGCTATTGGGGAAGATGCAGGCATTGCGATCGACGATTCGATCATCAAGCCTCCAATGACCGAGGTAGGCGAACAAGTTGTCTACCAGGCTCTTAACGATCGAATCATCTCGCCAACGGTCGGATATCTCAAGCTGAAAGAGGGCGGGGCATTGCCGGAGGGAATTTCGATCGAAGAGGAAATCGCATGGTTCGAGAAAAACAATGGAGGTTTGAATGGGGCTTACAGTGAAGGGGCGATCGTTGCCAATGTCTGATTTTGTTGTGATTACGGTGAATGATGTCGATCGGGCGATTGCGACATCAGGAAGAATGCGATCGTTCTTGAATGCCAAAATTATGGGGAATAAATCCAAAACACGAACACGAACACGAGAACAGCCGCAAAATGTCCAGTAAATTCATCGTTCCGTTTAAATATCAGCCCAAGAATCAAGTTGCACTAATCGGAAATGAGCACACATTAGGTGCGATCGAGGTTCCGCAGTATGGGATGTTACTGCCTGGGGAACAGGTTCGCATTGAAGAAGCGAATTTAATCACTGTCGAAAGTCGAGATAAGGCCGTCGCTGTTTTGGCTAAGTCGATTTTCGATCGACTCCCTGCGACAGAAACCACGCTGACTGCGACAAAGATCGATTTAATGATCCATGAATTACAAGACGGCTACCAACGGCCTGCGATTCCAGCAAAGATCAAGGATAATGAGTCTGCGATCGATGAATACCTTGCTGAGTCCCTCAAAGAATTTGAATTAAAAATCTTGAGCCATCGTGAATTGTTGGCGGAATTCATGGATGAGATTCTAGAGCTTTCCAAACATTTCGCAAAAGAACAGCTTCGACGCTACGAAGTTTATGCGACGGTGATTGTTAGCGAACGCATTCCAGAATTAAAAGGGATTACGTATCCTGAATTATGTGAAGCTTTGAAGAGTAAAGAACTGCTCGATCGCCTTGGTTTGTTTGGCATCTGGGAGCATGATGGTATCTTATATTCCGAACAAGATATCGCAAAAAGAGATGCAGCGGGAGAGCCTAAAGTTTTGGTTGAAAAGACGGAGGCTGAACTGGCAAAGTAATCTGCTATCAACCGGAGAGAACGAATTGGGCAGAGCTATACTATCGCTGGTGTTGTCGATGGAACATGAACATCGTGACAAGTTCTGAACTGTTCGCAAAACGTCCGGTTGATCTGATTTTGCAGGACTTGGAATGGGGCGAGAAACTCCATGAGGAAGAATTGCACCTGCAAGAATTGGGTGTTGCTGCGCTATCTTCGTTGATGTTAAATATCAATAGGGATCCAAAAACGCCGCCTGTGAAATCTAGCGATTTTTATCATTTTATGCGATCGAAAGCTGGCACCTTTAACGCGATCGTTTGTGATACTTTTGCATCGCTAGGGAAAGATCAGCTAATTCCATCTTTCCTGTTTGACTGCACACCACCAGACCTTCTGCAAGGGTTGGTGGACGGCAAAAAAGGAGGGGAACCGTCTAAGATTCGCGCGCTTACTGGTACTGGGATTTTTGTCCTGTCGCCTGTGATTGTCAATGGGTTTGTTACAGCTCCATTCGGTTGTTGTGATTCAATCTTTAGCGGAGTCTACGAGGTTAAAGACGTGGACACGGGCGATCGATATGAGGTTACTATCGTACTTGATGCAGAAGTTGACGGGCTTCGTCATGCCTTTGATGAATGTTCATGGTTGATTCGTCGGTTTAAACCTTTGATTATTGTTTAGGAGCTTTTCCTGTGAAACCAGAATTAAGTTATGACTCGATCAAGTTTCAAGCAATTTGGAAGATTTCTTATTGCTTCAATAAGCCTGGTGTTCAGCAGGCGGCAAGCTCTGATTTCGTTTTTGTTTCCAGCAAAACCCTTATGGCTGCGATCGATGCTGTCAAAGATAAATTCAAGGATGAGACAGGTTTTGAGCTAACACGCGCCGAACGATCTTGTCTAAGCGCTGACACCATGTCAATGATTGTTGTTCTTTGTTAATACACTCCCCAACTTCAGGAAGTAGAGTTATGAAGTATTGGTTTGACACGGAATTTATCGAAGACGGCAGGACGATCGACTCAGTGCAAAATCTAGGGGAAACATGCAGGCCGAATCGAAAATTGAGTAAAATGAGTTATTGAATATACAGGAGGCTTGTTTATGCTGCCAATCAACAAGAATTGGACGGATGAGGATGGAAATCATGCAGGTGGACATTCGATCGGGATTGGATGGACGATCGTCTGGCAACGTGGTCCGCTCAATAAAGCTGGGCGAAACGGCGCGTTTTTGATTGAGTTGTTGGGGGAGTGCTTAGAGTGGATGCGCGTCCCACTTCAACCACATATGGTGATTCATGGAATTGGATTTACGATCGTCATGGGTTCCCGTGAGATTCCCGATGACCAAAGACTCCCGACTTTGAGAGAGGTTTTAGAAGCCTGCTTGCATCAGGTTCGTTACTATCAAAACCAACCCCAATTTGCTTGTGAAGAAAATCAGCAGGCAATCAATTCTCTCCAATTAACGATCGAAACACTGCCTGATATTGACGAGTCGATCGTGCATCTCCAAATGGCTCAATCTGCTCTGATTATGCGACGCGATCGGAGAAAGAAAGCTGGAACGTTGGGCACGCATGTCGGGGAGGCTGTCTAGATGAAGTATTGGTTTGACACGGAATTTATCGAAGACGGACGGACGATCGACTTGATTTCGATCGGGATTGTTGCGGAAGATGATCGGGAATATTACGCGATCAATTATGATTGCGACTTCTCAAAAGCCTCCGACTGGGTTCGTGAAAATGTTCTTTCTAAGCTGCCAGCAAAACCATCACCCCAAATATACCCAACTCCAGCATTGTATCGAGAATCTCCGGAGTATATTCAAGGTTGGCGAAACAAGTTACTTCTCCGAGATGAGGCGGATTGCAGCATTACAATGCTTTCCCAATTAGGCAGCTAAAACCTGGCAATTCAAAACCTGAAATCTGGGCTTATTATGCAGACTATGATTGGGTTGCATTTTGTCAGCTTTTTGGCACAATGATGGATTTACCCACAGGATTTCCTATGTACTGCCGTGATATCAAGCAATGGTGCTATATGCTCGGGAATCCCCAACTTCCAGGACAGGGGAAAGGAGAACACAATGCTTTAGAGGATGCGCGGTGGAATCGCGAGGCATGGGAATTCTTGAACAAATTCGACTCAAATAAATTCGTAAGGTCTTAACATGAGAAAAGAAGATTGGACATTTTTTGCAGTTTCTGGCGTTATTGTCGCTGGCATTATTGCAGGTTTGTATTTTGCTCCGCTTTACAATATCTATAGCAAAGAACAAGAAGGTCGTGCAGCACTAGCTAAAGCTGAATACTCTAGAAAAGCCCAGATTGAGGATGCTAAAGCAAAATTAGAATCAGCAAAATACTTGAAGGAGGCTGCTGATTTAATTGAATCATCTCTTTCCCCAGCGTATTTGGAATATTTACGCATTCAAATGCAAGAAGAAGTTGGATCTAAAAACGATTCATCTGTTTACTTCTTTGATGGCAAACCTCCCGCCGTGACGACGAAAAAATAACATGAATCCGATCGATTTACTATCAGCAAGAATGGCAGTGAGTCGATCGGATTTTGCGCGATCGACTGTGCCAAGCGCCGAATCAAAAAAGAAAGCTGAAATTCTAGAAGTCTACACTTTTGCAGGGTATTCTTCAGGCAAGAAATGTCGTGTAAAAAAGCAAAATGGAGAGATTCTAGAAGCAACACTGGAGACGAATGGGCTGATTAAAACGGGGCAGATTGTTTGTTGTTTTCGATCGGGTAATGATTTAATTGTTCGCGGAATGAATAAGCCATACCCCGAAGATCAAAAAGACAAGCCAACGATCGAATCTGGGAAGATAAAGATTCTCTACACTCAAAAGACAGGGGCAACCCTTGATTTATACATTGGCGGCGATCGTGAACGACCTAAACTGATCCACAAATTTCCCAAAACGGCAAAGGTTACGGGCCTTTGCCACAATCATGGCAAGGGTGATAAATACGCGATCGGGGTTGTCGCCGAAATTGATGGAAAAAAGCAGATCAGGAGTTGGGTGAAAGGTGGCAAAAATGAAGAATCTACGACTGATTTAAACCAATGGAAAAGCGATCGTATTCTCCCCTATGGACAGGCTCAATTCGCTGATCCATGGCTGCCCAAAACAGTAGAAAGTGGATGGCTTTTTAGCATCTTAAATGAGGCTAAAACGGAGAAATATCTTTGTTTCTTCAGTAATACGGAAGTCTTCAAAATTAAGACAGTACCAGCCTCTACACCGATCGTGGCATCTGTTGTTCGCAAGAAAGAGAACGATTATCAAATCATAATTAAGGCAGGCGCAGAAACGACAGTGCTCAACAAGGCCGCGATCGAAGGGATGCCAAAGCTGAAGCCGAAAGAATGGGTCTGGGATGCGATCGAATACCCGATCGATGGGAATACTGTCACAGATCCAAATATGACTGGCAATGCAAGAACGACAGCCGTAGAACGAAAAAAAGCTTTGATTCTGAAACTTTGGGATTTTGTGACATCCTGGAAAAGCACAACGGCAAAACTCGACGAGGACAGCCGAAAAACTGGCGACTTCTGGCGCGAGAAAAAGGTGGCGGTGGGTACGATC
Organism: Microcoleus sp.; assembly: GCA_051652045.1. Classification (GTDB taxonomy): domain Bacteria; phylum Cyanobacteriota; class Cyanobacteriia; order Cyanobacteriales; family Microcoleaceae; genus Microcoleus. Next base: position 16,720 of record JBOFTL010000442.1, read on the forward strand.
GCAAACGGCGGCACGCCTCATCAAATTCTGTTAAAACGAGAGGCCGATCGATCTCCAGGATTCCCCGATGGATCACCCCCGCCGCCACCCGGTCCCAATCCTTTGGAGCCTTACGCGGGTTGGACCTTTTCCTTTGCCATGGGAGCTGAGAACGGCTGGAATGGAAGCCCCTTTAACTATTTAAATGCAGGGGTTGCGATCGGCTCAACACCTCGATCGTATCCCAATGATGATCCGTGGTGGGAGCAGCAGGGCGTAGGGATTGCGATCGAATATAAACCGGGCTGGCTGATCAACCCGCCACAATCAACAAATCAATGGACCTATTTTGGTTCCGATCCGTTTGGTGCTGTCCCCCCAGAGAATCCCGGAATTCAGCAATATTTAGGATATGAGCCGCACGAATTACAAGTATCTGAAACGCCACTCTTTGACGTGTACAACGGGCCGTATCGCTGGTATCGCTGGAACGGCGTCAATCCAATCCCCGCAGGCATGGAGCTACGGCAAGCTGAGGCTAATTTCTATCAAGTCAACTACTATCTCACTCCGGGCGGTCAACCCATCCATTGGTGGCCGTTTCAGGATGGCTTAATATCAGCAACGACACAGATCATCAATTTCGACCCGACTAAGCCACGTAAACCTGCGCCCCCAGCAAATCCCAAGGACCCAGAGGGGAACCCGTCCCCAACGTGGCAAAACTGGTCAATCGACGATTACAAATGGGCAGAGCCGATCGTCCTTGGGAAGTCTGGCGAATTACTGTTTAAATCACTGATTTTCGCGGACTGGGAGGGGAATCCGCTACGGAATAAGCCAGCGACCAAGAAGGACGATCGGCTGATTAAGCTGCGAATAAAAACGAGCACTGCGACCACGGAGGCGACGATCAAAGGGAAGCTCCCCCTTCTTTGTGCTGAGGATACGCTGATCGGGAAAATACTCTATCGTGTCGATCGATCGGTATTTTATCCCGAGACTCCAGCAGATCCAGTACCAAAAAAATCAACTTTCAAAAAATTGCCAGTCGAGATTTACTCACTATCCGAAAACACTGAAGTCGTGATCAAGAATGCCAAAATCTTTAAAATCCCTGACAATGCAGAAATATTGTCCGCATCGTTTTGGCCGTGACGATCGACCCCTCTTTGTACTAATCCGATCGATCACCTTCTTTTTATTATATTAAGAGCAGGGTTCAGCAGAGGTCGCTGGAAAGCCTTGATAAATATAGCTTATAGGCGATCGAATGTTTTTATGAACTTTTCAAAAATGCCGATCCAAAGTGTACTAGTTAGGGGCGATCGATCGGCTATTTTTGGGAATAAATCTAGAACACAGCGGAATGAACCCATGACAAAATTCTGGAATAGCCGAAAGCTTGCGATCGAAATTGAGGAAGATATTGAAGGCTCAACCGAAACGAGCCAGCCTGAGGGTGGAGTAGATTCTCCAGAGGAGAGTCCAGAGGAAAAAATTAAAGCACTCGAAAAAGCTTTAGAGAATTCAAGAAATCTCGTGAAGCTTCGCGAGAAAGGTTTCGGCAAGTTAAAATCAGATCTTGAAGCTTTTCAAGAGAAATTCAAGGATATCGATCCTCAGCAGTATCAAGCATTGCTTCAGGAACGCGAAAACCTGGCAACGAAGCAATCAGAGCAGGAACGTTTACAGGCTGAACTGACGGCTAAATTTGAGACAGAACGGATAAAACTGTCTGAAACGTACACGGCCAAAGTGACGGAACTAGAACAAGAGCGATCGTCGCTACAGCAGCAAATCCTATCGCTAACCCGATCGAACCTATTGGAGAAGGAATTTGTAGGGGCCAATGGTCGGACTGAGATTAGTGGCGGGATTAGTTATTTTCAAGTTTTGGATCAGTTTGTTGGTGGAAAATTTCAACTTTCTGAAGACAGTAAGCGCTTGATCGTTATTGGAGACGATGG
>JBOFTL010000443.1:0-13131 GCA_051652045.1 Microcoleus sp.
GGTACAGCCCGAAGTCAAGCATCAGTTATCGGCGATTTCTCTCTGGATGCTGAAGAAACTTTTTCCTTTGCTTTTCAATCTGTTTTGCGTTCTTTAATAGCTGTCGATCGACCCGAATCGGAAAGGGCCATTGCTAGCGGTAAAATATCTTTCTGGTTGATTGATACTGTGACTAGCATTCTGTTAGATTCTTTTGAACTTGTTAGCACTTTGGACTCTGCCAATGGCATTCGCGTGAATGTTTCAGGCAGCGATAGATTTTATCCCGATCGAATTAATTTAGACTTGCTTTCTCAAGGTAATGGGACTCAAAGCGTTTTGTCTGCTTCGGGAGTTTATTCGCGAACTTTTAACAGCGCGACTCAGTTAAGATTAGTAGAAGTTAAAAACAATTTAGCAGAGGTAGCTGCGGAACCAGTTCCCGAGCCGAGTACCGTATTAGGCACGGCAATGTTTTTAGGATTGCTATTTAAGAGCAGAAAATCCAAGCAGAAATTATCTGATGTTAAATCCTAAACAGCTCGATCGATTGCTTGAGTTTGACTGATTCAAGACTTGCGCGCTTGCTTTATAAGTAACTGCGCAGTGCGCTTCTTACTTATCGACCAGGTTTCTTCAAGAAATCTGGTTTTTCATATTGGGTACTTACCAACAAATAGGCTCTGATGCTAAATCCGGGTTATCGATCCCCACGATCGATCCTTCGTTTGGAGCCAGGAACTTGGCGTTGGCGAAGCCTGTCTGTAGGGCTTATGTGAAGCGAGCGCGAACAATGACAATAACGGGGGTGGTAAACCCGGATTTGGCATGACACCGCCTCCGCTGTCAAAGGTCCATTGTCTTTCCGCAATGCTTGTATCATTTCTGCGATCTGATTTTAAGTAAATTCTCGGTAGCTGTTGCTGCATGCACCCTAAATTTTGTAAGCTTGGTAGCTATATTTACAGAAACTTTATATAAAAAACCCTTAACTTCATGCTAGGTTTACCTAAAACCTAGTATTACCTAGTAATATTGACTAGGTTGCCTAGCAGCCACAGCATTTAAATCTACGTACAATTATTTAAGTAACTAGAAAAGTCAGGAGTTGCCAATATGAAAGAACTGTTCAGTCTGGGTAACAGCTTATTATTAACCGCAGCTTTAGTTAGTAGTTTGAGCTTGGATATTGCACCTAGCACAGCAGCAGTGCTCGGGGGTGATAATATAGCCTCAGCAAATACTAGCGAAATTATCGATCGGCTCGATCCACTAGATATTGATGCTGCTGGTGGAGATACTTCCGATCGCAATATTGTTTTGAACCAAGACGTGTCAAGTATTCTCAATCGAGAGATTAATAAAAATCCCAGCACATTAGGAGAAGACATCCAGTCATTCCTGGGTACTTTATCTGATGAAGTTCATGGGGCTTTTGCATCCAATAGCGATGCAGAATTCACTAAAGTAGTATCTGTCGTTCCTGGACGATCGCAGTTGGCAAATATTCCAGAAATCAACTCGATCCCTCCCAGTCAAGATCCTTTGAAAGTCTTGTTAAAATCACTCAACTCTGGGGCGGGTTCAGATCCAGCAAAACAACAGCCCCCAATGCAATCTTATATATCTTATACAGACAAAGTTGAGCCGTCTGAAATTAATCCGAGTCCTATTTCTGAAAATAATCAGATCGCAGCATCACCGACAAATCAATCCGCAAAAAAACAGACTTACATTACTTATAATGTTGCGCCATCTTCCGAACCCGTGAAGACAAAAGAGGTAAAAACTTTAGCGCAACTACCGTCAGGCATACAGGGCGATCGAGAAAGTTTTGATTTGTTGCAATTAGCAGGCGGTGCGCTGGGTGTGGGATTTTTCATCTGGATGCTATTTCAAGAGTGAGTTTGAGAATTGATATAGCGATCGCAAATCATTTGTAAATTTCTTGCTCCCTCCCCTTTATAAGGGGAGGGCTGGGGTGGGGTTAAAGATTTATGATTCATTTGCGATCGCTATAGTTGAGAATCAGACAGGACCGATCCTCTTCTCAACTATCAACTCTCAACTATCAACTATCAATTATCAATCGATCGCGAGCGGGGACGCTCGCACTGCAACGATCGACTATCAACTATCAATCGATCGCGAGCGGGGACGCTCGCACTGCAACTATCAACTCTCAACTATCCTCTTCTTTTCCCAAATAAGCTTCGATCACGCGAGGATCGGCGCGAACATCCGCTGGAGTTCCCTCAGCAATTTTAATCCCGTATTCCATAACGCTGACACGATCGCTAATTCCCATCACCACTTTCATGTCGTGTTCGATTAGCAAAATACTCAAACCCAATTCATCACGAATTTGGTAAATAAAGCGGGTTAAATCAGCAGTTTCGTTGGGATTCATGCCTGCTGTAGGTTCATCCAACAACAGCACTTTCGGATCTGATGCTAAAGCCCTGGCAATTTCCAATCTGCGCTGATCGCCGTAGGAAAGGTTTTTTGCCAACTCAGTTGCTTTAGAAACACCTAAGCCGACAAAATCCAGCATACTCAGAGCATTTTTCTTAGCTTCTTGTTCCTCTAAATTTGCTGATGGAGGACGCAAGATAGCGCCCAACAAACCTGTTTTTAATCGGCAGTGCCTGCCGACTAAAACATTTTCCAATACAGTCATATTGTTAAACAAGCGAATGTTTTGGAAAGTTCTCGCAATGCCGAAAGTTGTCAGTCGATCGGGCCCCAAACCGGTAATATTTTTATTCTCCAATAGTAACTGACCGTCACTCGGTTTGTAGATACCGGTCAGCATATTAAAGAATGTAGTTTTACCCGCACCGTTAGGGCCGATTAAGCTGGCGATCGAGCCTTTTTCTAAAGTTAAACTGACTTGGTTGACGGCTGTCAGGCCACCAAATCGCATTGTCAGTTGTCGTGCTTCTAATAGTGACATTTGGCAATTGGTAATTGGTAATTGGTAATTGGTAATTGCTAATTGGTAATTGCTTTAGATTGTATTTCAGGACTGACAGGATCTACTGAATTTTCCAGCGTACAAACAAAGTAAAAATTGAAAATATTTGATTCCAGAACTCGACGCGGGCGATACTGTTTGTGCAACTCGGCTGTTGAGAAATTTTCGATAAGTTTGAGTTCCATTTCTTGAGTCAAAGTTTCGATATTTTCAAATCCCGTAATCCAGGGTGCATAGGTACTTTCGTATTTATCTATGTAATCATTTAACTCTCGATCGCCCGTGGTTCTGGAAATCACTTTGTCTGACATATAATCAAAGGACAATCGGAAATTGACCAGATTGTCGCGAAGTTGTTCCAATACAGATATTACATCTTTTTTGGCAAGTAAGGTCGTGTTACCTTCCCACAAAAAATATGTCGATCGCTCGAAATCAAATTCTCTGCGTTTCAGCAGGGATATCAAACCGTCTTTTACGTAATCACCGGGAATATAGCAAACATTGGCAGGAACTTTGTTAGTTTTGAGAGTTGACTCTTTTAATTCAAGTGTAGTGCGATCGTCGATTTCAAAATATTTGACTCCTTCCCCATTGATTCTCGCAGCACGAGTATCCAAACCCGATCCTAAGATGACAACTTGCTTGCAGCCGGCTAAAACTTGATTTGATAAAACATCATCAAAATATTTAGTCCGCAGTTTAATCATTTCTTTGGCAACAGGAGAGTTTTCAGCGATTTTATCTGCTATTTTTTTTGTTTCCTCATTGAGCCAGATTTTGACTACATTATCGATATAAAGAGGAGCAACCTCTTCATTCTCTTCTGCTCTAAATTCCGCAACGACAAAAGCAGTATCTTTTACGTTATTCATCGTTAATTTTTCAACCTTTTTTTAGCTCCGTTAGATTGTCTGTAATATCGCGAGCTTAAATACTCGCATTGTTGGTAATTTTTACGAGTTTAAGAACTCGCACCGTTAGTTAATGGCTCATGTCAACTGTCAACTATCGACTAATATCCTGCGGGGTTGTATTCGTTACATCGGGGCCGGGGTGAAGCATTCGGATCTTAAACTAGCAATTTATTTTAGATCGTATCGCCCGAATGCTTTACCCCTACAAGTATATACGATCGATCCTAGCGGACAAAATATTACAACCCTCAACTTTCAGCTCTGAGGGCATTGCCCTTATTCCCTTTCAACTCAAAACTCAAAACTCCCGAACAACTATCAACTCTCAACTATCAACTCTCAACTCATTAGGATCTTCGTGCAGTTCAGCTTGATGTACTCGATCGGGAATCAACCCTTCGGGCCGCACTACCATCATGATAACCAGAGTTAGACCGAAGAGAAACAAGCGCATTTGAATCGGATCTAAACTGGTTGCCAGAAAATCTCGCAACTGGGGAATTGCAATTCTGGGCAGTACAAAACTATTCAGAAAACCCTTGAGAACTTGTGCGAGTTGGGGCAGATAAAGTCTGTCAGCAGACATAATAATTATACCGCCCAAAATGACCCCTGTCATGTTGCCTAATCCACCTAAAATTACCATGCACAAGATGATAACTGAAACCGAAAAATCGAAGACGCTAGGAAAAATTGCACTGATATAAGCCGCGTAAAATGCGCCAGCAAACCCCGAAAAAGTCGCTCCCATTGCAAAAGCAGAAAGTTTGGTTTTGACTAGGTTAATGCCCATTGCACTGGCTGCTAATTCATCCTCGCGCATGGCATTCCATGCCCTGCCCAAACGAGAATCTCGGAGGCGGGAAATCATGAAGTAAGCGAAGACAACTAAGCATAAAATTAGATAGTACCAAGGAAAGTAATTACCAGTGCTGAAAGTACCGACGATCGGGAGTGAAGGACGCCCGATCGGGTTAATTCCAGCTTCGCCACCCGTGAGGTTAAAAGGTCGATCGCACCCTACCAAACACCACACCAACTCGGGTTTTCCCAACAGCGAAGCTACAATTTTCGAGATCGGTTCGTCGATCCGAATAGCCGTTAAATTTCGGAAGACAACCGGGATGATTTCACCAAAACCGAGGGTAACAATTGCCAGATAATCGCCTTTGAGTCGCAGCGTCGGAGTACCGAGAATCACGCCCGCGATCGCAGCTACTCCGGCAGCAATTGGCAGTACCAACCAAAAATTCCAAGCTAGGTTTAATTGAGGAGAAGATAGTAAAGCTGTCGTGTAAGCTCCGATCGCAAAAAATGCAGCATATCCCAAATCCAACAAACCCGCAAAACCGACGGTAATATTCAAACCCAAGGCCAGCATAATAAAGATTTGAATTTGGACAACAGTCGCAATCCAACCTGTCTTAGCCTGAATATCGATAAAGGGAAAAAGAATTAAAATAAAAGCCAAAGTTACTAAGGTGGCCTGCCGTTGCTTTTCTCCAGGCAAACCTTGCAAAGCACCCATTAATGCAGCCGTCAAAGTTGCGATCGTCAAACTGCAAATTCCGTAAAGTAGAGTAGTTGGCAAAGCCACAGCAGATTGGCCGGAAAAAGGTCTAATTAAAACTCCTTCCAGGATGCTAGCAACTAACAACCAAATTCCCAATCCCAAACCAGCTAAACCGCCGAGTGTCGCGCCAGTTTTTGGATCGTAAATCTTTTGTTGCTGACAGCTAGTGAAGCCGGCCGCCGCACCCATCAACCAACCGATGACAGTGCCGCTCCAACCGCCGAATAATAATACAGTTAAAGAGCCGATCGCTCCTAATACACCGCTAGATTTAATTGCTTGAATTATCTTGTTTGACATAGACGAAGGAAGAAGGAAGAAGGAAGAAGGAAGAAGGAAGAAGGAAGAGGGAAGAAGGAAGAAGGAAGAAGGAAGAGGGAAGAAGGAAGAGGGAAGAAGGAAGAAGGAAGAATTCAGCAGTCATTAATCATCAGTTATCAGTCATCAGTCATCAGAAAGAAGCAAAGAGTGTTAACTGTGAGTCTTAGTAACTCGATCGACTGCTAGCTTTGGTAACGGGCGATCGGGTAGTTACAGTGTAGGATATTTTGGCTGCGATTGTTTAACTGAAGCGATCGAAACTTGAAATATCGAGAATTGAGGTGAGGTCGATCGGGCTAACATAGTATAGACTGGAGGTGCGATCGGATGTCCGGCCGATCGGCGATCGCTGTGAAATTTCAGTATAAACTTTAAGCTGATGCAGTTTATGTCTGTCACTTTTCCCGTACAAAAACCTGTGAGCATGATGCAACTGGCACCAGGCAGTTTACTTGCTATCCCTAACGTCACTTGGAGCGAGTTTGAAGCCATTCTAGAGGAGTTGGGAGAACGGCGTTCGTCAAGAATTGCTTACAGTAATGGAACGCTAGAGATTATGGTTCCCCTACCAGAACATGAAAAACTAACTGACTTGATATCGGATATTATCAAAACTGCTATTTGTAGCTATTTGTAGGGTGCGAACTGCGCACCTTACTGCGATTTTTCAGAAAAAGTATCGAACTTGAAATATACTAGAAATGTTACTGCAAAACAATTCAAACGGGCGATCGCGATATGGTACAAGCACCTGAAAAAACTATCACCTTGGACGAGTTTTTGCAACTGCCAGAAACTAAACCCGCTAACGAATACATCAACGGTGCGATTTTACAAAAACCCATGCCACAAGGAAAACACAGCAAACTGCAAGGCAAACTTGTAACAGTCATTAACGATATTGCAGAGAAAACGCAAATTGCCCTAGCCCTCCCAGAACTTCGCTGCACGTTTGGCGGACGTTCCATTGTTCCCGATGTCGCAGTTTTTGTGTGGAATCGCATTCCCTTAGATACTGACGGCGAAATTGCTAATACATTTAATTCTCACCCAGATTGGACGATCGAAATTTTATCTCCAGGCCAAAGCCAAACCAAAGTTACTAATAATATTTTGCACTGTTTGAATTCCGGTTGCCAGATGGGATGGTTCCTCGATCCTGATGAAAAAAACATATTAGTTTATCCAGCAGGAAAACAGCCGATCGCATTACAAGAACCGACAGATCTACTTCCGATTCCTGAATTTATGCCACCAATGCAGTTGACTTTAGGCGAAGTTTTTGACTGGCTGAAGCCAGGAAATATTTAATTTATCTGTGTATAAAAGAGTATCTAAAGACAGTAAAGTCTCATCTTTGTTGACCGTCGCAAGCGTGCATAATTGTGCATATTTGTTTTTCAAGTTATGCACTAAGCTGGTCAGTGCCATTTTCCTCAAGGCCGATCGGAGTCAGATGAATCTCCAATCGTCGCTCGAGCGCACGCGCAATTTTTTGCAGCATTAAAAGCCAGTTTCCCTCATACTCAGCATCTTCAAGCTGTGCGATCGCTGACTGTTTTATGCCAATACGATCTGCAAGTTGCTGTTGGGTCAATCCTGCTTGTGTCCGAGTACGATAAATCAGTTGTGCAAGTTCTGCATTGAAAGAGGATTCCTTAATCAATTCCTCCATTTCAGGATCTTCAGAGGTCATTTGTTTAAGGATCTTCAGTGCATCATTCGTCTTCGTCATCTTCTGTTTCCTCCACGTAGGTATGAATTGCTGGATTGGTTTCAAATTGAGTCTTTCGCTGAATTGCCCGCTCAATCTCTGTCTCAGGAACTCGATCCTCATCTTTTGTAATGGCATGAGCTAAAATCGCTACATTCGGCCCAGAAAAGAAGTACAAAATGCGATACTGCACTCGCAGATGCTTTGCCCGTAATTCATAAATTCCATCACGCAGGTAATCTGCCAAAGGTCGTCGTAACTCGTAACCTGTATTTGCTAGTTGTTGAATTCGTGCAACACAGTTAGCATAGCCTTTGCGATCTTGCTTCAAGAGGCTCTTAAGCCATTCCAGAACCGGAGCCTCGCCATCTCGATCTTGATAAAAAATAATTTTTGTTTCGGGCACAGTTTTCGACCCTCATAATCCACATTTACTTTATCACAATATTGCTATAATTAGCAGATTGGTTGATAAATTGAGGGGACGATGAGGCTGACAATAAGCTCGCTGAGCTTAAAATGGCGATTGCTTTAGTAGGATCGAGTTCACTGTTATATTCACGCACCCTCATCCCCTCGATATTTTGCAGGTGGATTTTTCAGGCGATCGCAAATCCGGTGTGCTTGCGTACTTCCGGCGAATGAAATGCTAAAACAATGCAATTTTCCGGCACACCACCCTCCAGCAATTCATCAGTAATGCCGTCTTCTATGCCATCATAATGAATCCAAAGTTTGCCGTTACGAATTTCAACGTGAACGAGGCAGTAGTGAAGTCGCCTGTGACCCTCCCAGCCTTCAGTCATCAATAAAAAATCATTGCGGTCTTCGCTGACAATGACTTTGTTATTAATCTCGGCGTATCTGTAGGGTAGGCTGGCATAGTACGACAGGATTTTAACAATTAATTCGCGGTATTCGTCTAGTTTATCCATCTGGTAACAACCTCCTGAATAGGATCGATAACGATAATTTTTATTGCTCTATCCTCAAGTACGACTTGCACGATATCCTCCTGAAAGAAGCTGGTATAAATCTCTTCAATAATGGCTAGGTATAAAGCACGATCTGGCTCTTTTTTAGAGAGTATTTTTAAGTACAAACTGTATTGTCCGATCGCATTTTCCCAATCTTTTACTAGAGATTGGCTAGCAAAACTTTTGATTTCAACTGCAATTTTTTGTCCCTTGCGTTCGGCTGCTAGCAGCTTTTTAGCTCCCAGATCCACAAACACACTGCGCGAACCAAATTGCAGAGTCAGAGGATCGTCTGTAATTGTCCACCCATCTTTTTCTAGAGCAGTCCTTGCATTATAATGATAGATGTCTTTTGCCATTTTTTCAATTCAAATTCGATCGCACTTAAATTATATAGCGCGAGCATCGCCGATCGCGATTTGGGTGGGTAGCGAGGCTCGCCATTTGGATTGTTAGAGAGGCTCGCGATTTGGGTGGGTATCCCCTCGATATTTTGCAGGATTTTTCAGGAGATCGCAAATCCCGTATGCTTGCGTACTTCCTTCTTCCTGATGATAACTCTCAACTCTCAACTCTCAACTCTTCCTTCTTCCTTCGCCATCACACCTTTTCCTGTACATTTTCACCCAACAAACCACCAGGACGAAAAGCCAAAATCACCACCAAAACCCCAAATACCCAAGCATTAGTCCAGCGACTCGACAAATATTGATCGCTCAAAGCCGACAGCAAACCAATCAAAACTCCGCCCAACATCGCCCCGACAATATTGCCAATTCCCCCCAAAACCGCCGCCGTAAAAGCTCGCAAACCCGCCGTAAAACCCATCGTAAAGACGATCGTATTGTTGTACAATCCCACCAAAATACCCGCAGCACCAGCCAAAGCCCCGCCGATCAAAAAAGTCAAAGCAATAATTCGATCGACATCAATTCCCATAATTTTAGCTGCGTCGCGGTTTTGAGCCGTTGCCCGCATCGCCTTGCCCAAACGGGTGTACTGAACGAAGAGATGAAGTGAAACCATCAATACTACAGCTACCACCAATATGATTAAATCTTTAGTTGTAAATACCACACTGGTTTCTATTCCCAAAGCTTTGAGAATATCGACGCGCGGCAGCAAATCGGGAAAGCTTTTCGGAGCCGCAGAATTAGTACCCATCACCGGAATAAAAGCTTTCAATCCTCCCCAAAACAAACCAGCATTTTGGAAAATAAAAGAAACTCCGATCGCCGAAATTAAAGGAGCCAAACGCGGAGCATTTCTTAACGGTCTGTAGGCGTACTTTTCTACAACAATATTCAGTCCGGCGCAAAATGCCGCACAGACAATTAAAGCCACCAACATCACGGGTATGGCAACACTTAAAGATGCACCGTCTTGAACGCCAAACGCGCCGATAACTGTTAATGAAGCAAACGCGCCCAACATATACAAATCGCCGTGAGCAAAATTGATTAACTCAATAATGCCGTAAACCATTGTATAACCCAACGCAATAATTGCAATCAGCGCTCCGTTAACTAAACCTACTAATAATTGTTGAATTAAAACTTCAGGACTGCGGATAATTTCGCCCACAATTTTAGGCAAATCGAATCCCGCGATCGGACCTAATAACAAAACTAGATAAGCTGCACCTAAATATAAAAGAATCCTCTGCCAGTTGTTCATAATTTTCGGTAATCGGTAATCGGTAATCGATAATTGGTAATCGGTAATTGGTAAGGTGCGCAGTTCGCACCCTAAAGCTTTATTAGTAGTAAGGTGCGCACTGCGCACCCTAAAGCTTTGTTAGTTTGTAAGGTGCGCAGTGCGCACCCTACAGCTACAGCTTTGTTAAGACCGATCGTTAATCACCAACCATAAACACTAATGACTGATGGCTGATGTCAACTCTCAGCTCTCAACTCTCAACTCTCCACTGACTAATTATTCATTCTTGAGAGCACTCACGAACTCCCACTTGCCACCTTTAACAACATTTCCTGACATTGTAGTCAAGCTAGTGTCGCCATTGGCATCAAAACTCCAAGTTCCTAAAACCCCGTTAAAATCTTTAGTTCCCAAAACAGCATCGCGGATGGCGGCGCGATCGTTCTTACAAACTTTATTAATCGCATCGATGATGACCTTAGCAGATTCAAAAGCGTAAGCTGCATAAGCTTCCGGTTCCGCATTGAATTTGGTCTTGTAATTTTGATACCACTCGGCACCGGCACCAGTCAACTCTTTCGGAGGCAAGCCACCAAAAGTAGCATAAACACCTTCAGCATCTTTACCCGCCGCATCGATTAAAGCTTGCTCTTTAATGCCATCCGGCCCCATGAACTTCACGGCTTCAGGAGTCATTCCCACATTTCTCATGTCTTTAATGATTTGTCCGGCGTTGCTTTGAGTAGTACCGCCAAAATAAATCATGTCCGGGTTTAAAGCTTTGATCTTATTCATTAAAGCTTTGTAATCGCTGGCTTTGATATCAATTCCCTCGCGCCCGAGGACTTCAATTCCTAAAGTTTTCGCAGTTGCTTCAAAAATGTCGGCAATACCTTTGCCGTAAAGTTCTTGGTCGTCGAGAATGTAAACTTTTTGTACTCCCAAGGATTTTGCCCAGTTGGCTGCTACAGCCCCTTGCAAGTCATCAGCAGGAACAACGCGGCTGAAATTGCGAGTACCTGCGGGGTAATAAACATTGGGTTCTTTGGCTTCACCTTTTCCGGGTTTAGTCAGGCCTGGATAAGTATTCGCCGGACTTACCATTACCACATTAGCTTGGTTGAGGACGGGGATGGAAAGTTTGGCCGCACCGGAGTTGTAGTGTCCGATGACTGCAACTACCGAACCGTCTGCTGCGGCTTTGTTGGCGTTGGATGTTACCTGGGCGGGGTCCCATTTACCGGCGGCGGCGGTGGCGTCATCCATTACCTCGTATTCGATTTTGATTTTGCCGTCGCAGGCTTTGGAGTCGGTGGCGGCGAGGGCTTGGTTGATGCCGTTAACCATTGTTTGGGCTTGGCCCAAGGCGCTACCTGTCATGGGTAGCATGGAGACGATTTTGACAGTATTTGGGTCAGCCGGACTGCTGACTGCAACGGGAGAAGCTGCAGGACTGCTGCCGGGACTGGCTTCGGGACTGCTACCGCCAGTTGTAGCGTTGGGTTGGGGGCTCTGACAACTGGCACAGAGAGAGGCGATGCTGGCGGCGAAGATTAATTGCTGCAGCCCCCTAGTGCGAGGGTTTTTGGTTGAGCTTGTTTTTGAGGGTGCGATCGCGCTTGTGACTTCTGACTTCCGTGACAGGTTCATAGGTTGATTCGTTTGTTGCTTGCGTCTTAGCATGGTTCCACTGGATCGTCTGTAAGTCAAGAATTAGCACAAATTTTCCAAAATTGGGTCAACTGTCAATCTTCTGCGGCTGCTTGGTATTCGGCGATCGCACTTTGAATTTCTTCGGCGGAAACGTTTGCTTGTTCTGATTTCGAGTAAATCAGGTGTAAAACAACTTGAGTCGGTGATTCAACATAATTTGATTTCCAATAAAGTTTCCTTGGATAATCTCATCCAGGACTGGCTGAATATCAGTTTGAATTTGGCGATACTTTTTCGCGAGTCCTTTGAGGCGACGTTTGAATAGTGCAGTGAATTTGAGTTGAACTGGTATCTCAGACATCGATCTCGTCCCAGAGTTCTGATATGGGGAAGGTTTTTCCTGCTTCCGCTTGCTGGAGGGATACTTTCAGATCGTCGAGGATTTGAGCCTTAGAGTCGGTGTCTGAGTCAAAATCTGACTCGGTGTCTGGGACAATCACCGATCGTGTCCGACTGGTCAAAAATTCTAGGAATACCAGGGTTTGCTCTAAAAGCGGTTCGGGAGTGCGTTCGATCGCTTCAAGAAGGCGTTGTTTAATCGGCGACATCATATAACCTCTAAAACACAGTTAAGTATACAGCAAACTAATCCGATCGCCCTCGCGTTAGGGAAAATGATATAATTTTTATCGTTGGAGTTTGGCTCAGCGATGATTGAATTACAAGCCGATATAGAATCCGTACTGAAAGATCGCTTAAATGTTTCTCTAGATGCGATCGCGCAATTTTGCCACCGCTGGAATATTATCGAATTTGCCCTATTTGGCTCAGTGCTGCGAGATGATTTTCGCCCCGATAGTGATGTGGATGTATTAGTTACTTACGAACCCTCGCACCGCCTCACGCTGTCTCATTTATTGGGTGTGCAGGAAGAGATAGAGAATTTATTTCACCGTCCCGTAGATTTGGTGGAAAAAAAGCTGTTAAAAAATCCTTATTTGCGATCGAACATTTTGAAAACGCATCGAGTGATATATGCAAGCGAACGATCGGAATAATGATTCACTTGGGGACCTGGCGCAAGCAATCCGTCGGATTCAGGAGTTTACGGCTGATGCTTCTTGCGAGACTTATCTTGAAAGTGTTTTCATGCAAAGTGCCGTAGAGAGGCAGTTAGGCATTTTGGGGGAAGCAGCAATGAGAGTTTCGATCGAGTTTCAGCAGTTACATCCTGAAATTGATTGGCGGAATGCGATTAACTTACGCAATATTTTGGTGCACCGTTACGATCGAGTGAGTTCGGAAGTTATTTGGAATATTGTTACAAGTATTTTGCCCGATCTGCTGGTACAAATAGAGGC
>JBOFTL010000444.1:0-5076 GCA_051652045.1 Microcoleus sp.
TTAACAGAGTCAGTACCTTACTTGTTCTTTGGCACGGTTTAGATGGATCGAGTCCGCCGCCAGGTTTTGTATTAGGAGGTGGAGGTGTTTTAGGTGTAGTTGATACTTTTTGTGCGGCCCCCGGTTTAGTATTTTTATCTGGTGGTGTCTTTGGTATTTGGACATCCGGTTTTCTCTGAGGTTTGGCGTTTTTTGAGTCAGGTGTTTGATGATTTTCCGGTAAATTTCGTTGTGCGGAAATGGCATAAGTTGCTGAATTTGGCAGGGCTGCTGTAAAGTCGATCGCCCCCATCAAAACCAACATTAACTGTAATTTAATCCGAGCCATAATATATTTTGATTCTCAACACTATTGTTTGTAGTAAGGACTTCAGTCCTTCTTTGTTCGTAGTTACGAACTTTTTTTTGAGGACTGAAGTCCTCACTACGAACCTTTTTTTGAGGACTGAAGTCCTCACTACTAACCTTTTTTTAGGTCGATCGAGAGCGATCGTAAATCAAGCAAATACAGCCAGTAGAAACTAAAGCTAAAGCAGCAGGAATTAAAGGCATCCAGCCTCCGAAAGTCAGAACTATCAGAGAACCTCGATACAACACAAAAATTGCCGCACTTCCAACAATTCCTAATACTAAGATCGATCGCAAACGCCAAGCTAACAATCCGCCAGTTAAAGCCGCCAGCCACACAACAATCGCGTCTCCCCACTGCAATCCTTGCCATTGAGGTAACACCCACAATAGCGGCCTTTTGTCAATAACTGCACTGAGAATTTGACTTACCATATGAGTCTGAATCCAAACTCCCGACATTTTACCGTAGGGAGTATCCGAATACTCTCTGGAAACTTCCGAAGTGTGGCCGATGAGAACTATTTTATCTTTGACTAAATCCGAGTTTATTTGTCCCTCCAAAACTTGTTACAGCGTCACTTTCAAAGCTGGTTTGGGATAGGCGCGATAGTGGAGTAATATTTGACTGACTCCCGCGTTTATATTTTGATATCCACCCGTGCGTGCAGCCAACCTGGGAAATTTAACGCTACCAATTACCCATTCTTGATTAGCGGTTGTTTCCAATTTGTAGCCTCGCTCTTCTAAAAAGCGCAAAGCTAGCAGCCAACTAAAACTGTTCGGACTTTTACAAGTGCCAGGAAAATCTGAAAGATTCGGGTAATATGATAAAGGTTGAATCCGAATACTCTCGCCTTTTTCGCGTTCTTTTTCATCTTTAATCAAATTGCTAAACCCAACTTGATTGTTTAATTGGTTTTGAGAAAATTCTGCTGGCGGTTGGTAGATTTTAGCATTATTATAAGTGCATACTGTAATCAGATTGGGATTGGTTTTAAATAAGCTAATTAAATCTTCGCGCCCCGGAGGGTTGGGTTGATAGCGGTGCATATTCAAACCAATTGCTAAAGGTTGAAATTGTTGTAATTTGTCGATCGCCCTTGCTATAGTCTCATCATTTTGAGGATATTTGTATTTTTCAATATCTCGATCGGTCACTTCTACAACCAACAATCGATCGTCAATTAATTCAGGTTCTCGCTGGCTCATGAGTCGATCGAACGCTACCAATTCTAAAGCCTGAATCGTTCCAAAATAGCGCGCTACCATCACACCCCAAGTACAAGCTGTACTCGCCAAAATTACCGATAATAAACTTGATGAAAAAACCTTAACTCGCGATCTATGCCGCCTGGGAATAATAGGAGGATTAGCTGTTACAAATTCTGGCAGATCTGGCTGTAGCAAAAAATCGCTCCAAACAGGCGGAACTGCGGCCGGATGCTGCCAAATTACAGGCAACCAACTAGCACAAGGAAAGTAATTTTCTAAACCTTCCAACCGCAGTCGTGCCGTTCTAGCAGCAGCATACAAAGACTTGCCAGCTACAAACTCTGTTAAAAAACATTTTAAAAATTCTTGAGCTACGCAATCAGGGACAAAATCCCGCATTAAAATCATTTGCGGAATCATCTGAAAATCATCTAATTTAGCAGCCAATCCCAACCCGTCGCAGCAGTTAAAAATTGCCAATTGCAAGCCATTTTTTACTGCGGTTCTCAAACCGCACCACAATTCATCAATGGTTAAACTCTCAGTTTGATTGATGTAAATTTTGCCGACATCCTCTTCTGTTTCCCCGTGTCCCGCAAAAAATATAATATCCCAAGATTCCTCCCAAAGTTTGTCATTGATTACTTTGCGATCGGGTTCTACTAAAAATTTTACGTCAGCATGAGGCAAATTCTTAAAAAGTTGTTCATCTTTTTTGACATCAATTCCGGCGCTGTTTCCCAAAATCGCTAAAATTCTTACCTGAGATTTACGCACGGGTTTTTGCGGGGCTTCATCTAATTTTTTATAGCTTAATTTACTCATCGAAGGTTCAGCTTTCGGAAATCTATCAAATAACTTCCACCGATTCCAAGGCAGCTTTTGCAGGTGTTTGTCGTCCGTACAAATCAGCACCCTCGCCTCTTCATCTTTATTTAAATTATCCCCGATCGACCTATCAACATCCACAAACTCTGACGAATCCAGCCAATCATTCAACATCTGTGCCAGTTTCTCTCCAGATTCTTTGCAATCTTTTAAGGGATTTTTGTTGGTAATTTTTTTAGGCTTAACTCTAAAATATAATCCTTTGCCCCTCAATTTCACAGTCTTGCTTTGGTGCTGCTTTTCCTGAGAAAATGGGGAAATTAAACGAACTAAATTTTCGTTGTGGCGCGACTGCAATCCCAAAGGTCGATATTTTTGCTTCCAGTGTTCTTCTTCCAAAGCTGCTAATTCTGGGTTGGCAGGTAATTTGTGCTTTCCCGTAATATCCGCAGACGGAAATTGATTGTTTTCCCAAATCGTTAAGGTAATGCGAAAACCTTCTTGCTGGCAATCCCCGTCTAATTTGAGAACTATTAACTTATCCACAATACACCCCCGATCGACGATTGATAAACGACAATTAAATCGAAAACTTTTCGATCGCGCTGAACTCCCCCAAAGCCAACTTAATGCTAAAATTCTCTCCCGGTTCTCCACTCAACTCAAATAGCAAATTTTCCGTTTTATTTGCTTTAGCTTGCATTAAGGTTTCACCGCGATCGTCCAGCACCATCAATTGCAAATCGGTAGGTAGATTAGTTTGACCGTTTGTCGGATAAACTTCTACCGAAATATCTATGCCCTGTTCTTCAGTTGGCATCAATTCCACAAATAAAGCCACTTGCTCTTTGCCCCGCTCTAAGTTGAGCAATTTGCCTCGCTTGACTGGCAGATTCTCACCGATTTGAGGATGGCTTTCTAAAAGTTTGGTACTTCGGAAAGCAAACTGCAATTCTTGTTTTGATGCCAACAGTTTTTCTGCTGTTTCCCAGCCAATATCGAAAACATCGTGCAACCACTGACCGAGATTTACTGGCTGGGACTTAAGTTCGTCCAAGTATTCTAGCAGGTTTTCGATCGACTCTAACTCGCTGACGGGAATTTTTTCTCGATCGGCTTTTTTCACAAATCCCAACAACTTTGCTGCTTTCAGAGATTCCGAAATTTCCACTGCCACGTAACCGATTCTATCGGATCGCGCTTCTTCGGGAATCGCGACAAAATCTTCACCCGGTCCCACCCAGCGACACTCCAACTTGCCAATATCTTTGACATCTAAATCTGCAAGATCCATGAATTTCTGCACTACAGAATTCCCAATCTCGCTGGCTGCCAAATCCGTCTCAATTTCCATGCACTCAAAGTAAAAATTCACGGCGTACACTGCCAATGCATTCAGGTAAACCTGTTTGGCTGTTTTCGGATCTGTTTGTTGCTGGCTGAACTTTTGAGCGAACCAATGAGCAGAACCGGCTAATGGTATTGTCAAAACAAAATCAACTGCTGTGTTATTCACGACGATCCACCTCTGTTGTTGTAATTTACAAGTATTCTTGGAATCGAGCTTGAAATTTCTGCAAGCTTCTCTGGAAAAAACTGCTTAAAGTCGAAACTTTCACTCCGTATTCTTCAGACATTTCTCGCCATCCCACATCATCCCCTCTCTTCAAAAGTAACATCTGAAAATTAACCTGCGGGTATCTGCTCATCGCTTCACTTTTAAAAACATCTCCCGGATCTTCTTCAATCATCTCTCTGAGAGCTTTTCCGGTTTCCCAAGTATCATCGGAATCATAGTCCTTAGATTGGTGCCACTTGTTTTCCAATTTTTTCATGTCTCCAAAATGCAGAATCTTGATGTACTGTTTTGGTCGATCGGAACTAGCAGCTAAATTTTGAGGTAAGTCTAAGCGAAAACCTAATTTTTTGATCGGCGCACTTCCAATAACTTTATTGGTAGCAGTTTTAAAACACTTGTCGAGCAAAAAACCAACCCACTGCCTGACTTCTTTTTCTGGTCTGTAATTGTGGATTTCTTTGCAGATTCGCAACATAAACTCGTGTTCGGCTTCCGCGCAAATTTCTTCATAAATTTGGGGAGAAAACTTATCGTTTCTTGGGAGCCGCAATAGGTTACTTTCTTGAATCTTTTTAATCAACGCTGTCATTGCTTGCCGCCGCTCGCAAGTTTTCGGCGGTAAATTTTTAGCAGCTACAGCCAGTTGTTTGAGCAGAGCGTCAATTTCATTGTTAGTGCACATCTTTGAAACCCAAGTTTACTGAGAAAAAGTTGTCTCAGACTGCCGTTGCAGCCGCCGGAGATCGGTTAATTCTCTTGTTCTCGCCCGGTACAGCAGCTAACAGCCGCTTGCCGTGCATTGCCCTCTGTTGTTATCTCTTGCGGATTCCCCGATTTTTATGCAAAACTTTCGCATAATTTACAAAACTTTACAAAACACTGGATAGGGACACGGCACTGCCGTGTCCTTGCTGCCGTTTCCTTGCGTAGAGAGCCAGAAAATGGTACATGAGTACCCGATGGTGCGCCACTACAAGAATTGTTGTGGTGATGTTAAGCTATGGAATGGTGGCGCACCCTAGATTATGTTGGCGTCAACCCTGTGAGTTGCCTTCCACTACCCAGCTCACATAAGATAGTTAAATATATATAATTACAGTTACCCG
>JBOFTL010000445.1:0-3781 GCA_051652045.1 Microcoleus sp.
GAATAAGTGCATCTGGATTGCCGACAGACAAATTTGTATTTGAGGGATTCTTGCCCGTCAAAGGTCAAGAACGCCAGCAAAGTTTAACAGCTTTGCAGACAGAATCCCGCACGATTATTTTATACGAATCTCCCCACCGCTTGCGCGAAACTTTACAAGATTTAGCAAATGAGTTGGGAACGGACAGACAGATTGTATTGGCAAGGGAACTAACTAAAATGCACGAAGAATTTTGGCGGGGAAGTTTGGCAAGTGCGATCGAGCTTTACACGACTCGCGAACCTCAAGGAGAATTTACCCTCGTAATTGCAGGCCACCAAACAGTCAAAAAAGTTTACTCTGAAGATACTCTCAAAGCAGAATTGAAAACAATTATGGTATCGGGTGTCAGCCGTTCCCAAGCCAGCCGCCAACTAGCCCAACAAATAGGAATTAACCGCCGCCAACTCTATCAACTAGCGCTTACAATAGAATTAAATGAATAATGGGTAATGGGTAATTGGTAATTGGTAATTGGGCATTGGGCATTGGGCATTGGGCATTGGTAATTGGTGATTTTACCAGTTTTCCAATCTTTTAATCCCCCAATCTTTCAATATCCCAATCGAAAATCCAAAATCCAAAATCCAAAATCGAACAATATCCCAATCGAAAATCCAAAATCCAAAATCCAAAATCGAACAATCTTTCAATCTAAAATCTAAAATCCAAAATCTAAAATCGAATTATGGTTCGCGGCAACTACGATCGACAAAAACCCTACCTTCACAACCCCCACATCAACAAACCCATCGCCGAAATCTATGCAGATTTAGACGCCTTTAGCTGGGAGATATTTGAAGACCAACCCCACCGCTTCGATACCGTCAGTTTCTACGTCTTACTTCCCCCCTTAAACTATGAAGGAAAATTTATTAAAGGGGTATTTTTCAGCGAAGGAGTCGAACTGATAAACAAACTTTTTCCCCAACTTTCCGCAGCATTTTTAGCCTTTACCTATTCCCCCGGTATCTCCTATTCTTGGGCGCCAGTAGCCGATGCTTATTCCAGCTTGTACAAAAACCCCCAGCGCGATCGATGGTTTCGCGAAACATATCCCGATCGCGCCCTCAAACCAATTATACCCCTACAAGATACCGATTTCGTCAACGAATACTTGCTTTGCCCGAAAAACGTTCCGGAAAAAGACATTGACCTCCTCGCCGTTGCCCGACTTTCTGAAGAGAAAAACTTGCCGACGATCGCTAAAGCCTTAAAAGTTTACCGTCAAAAATACCCGCAAAAACCGATAAAATTAACAGTTGTCACCGGACATGATTTTGATGTTAACACGATGCAAGGACTTGACGAATATGCCTTAAATGAATGGCGAAAAATCGAAACAATTTTAACCAACCCTTTCGATTACATTAATTTAGTATCGAGAGTTGATTACTACAACGAAATGCCTGTGTATTACTCGCGATCGCGCGCATTTGTCCTCGGTTCGCTTCTGGAAGGAAAAAACCGAGGAATTACCGAAGCAATGAGTTGTAACGTGCCAGTAATTTGTTTTGAAGAATTCAATCAATACGCTAGAGGAGAATCGCCAGTTTTTCCTGAAGGTGCGGGGCTTTACGCTAAATTCGACCCGGAATCTTTAGCGGATACTATTCATACAGTATTGGAAAATCAAACAGAATTTAAGCCGCGATATCAATATTTAAAACATTGCGGTCGCCAAAACTTTTTCAACACTTGCATCGACAGCTTTCCCTACTACCAGCATAACATTCCCGATTACAAACCGGGAGATGCGTTTAATAATTTATGGTTGGATTTAGCGGTACAGCAAAACTATCAAGTCAGTTTGTATGACTTCTTGTATTCGCGATCGCCCATTGCTCACCTGCGCGGCATTGATGTAATCGGGCAAAATCTTGGCGAACTGACAAAGTTTATCTAATGCAATCTAGATACAAAAGAGCTTATTGCTGAAGTTGCCTGATTCTGTCTTGCACTTGTTTGTAGCGATCGCTATTACCCTGTTGCTGAAACAAATTGGCTGCTTTTTGTAAATCCTCAATTGCACTTTTTTTGTCTCCCAGTTGGCTGCGGACGCCGGCCCGATTGTAGTAAGCAAGAGCGTCATTAGGATTGAGGCGAATTACCTCATTGTAGTCGGCGATCGCGCCTTGTTTGTCGCCCAATGCCGCTCGAGTATTACCCCGATTCCCGTAGGCTCCAATTAGGTTAGGATCGAGACGAATAGCTTCATTGAAATCGGCGATCGCGCTTTGAAAATCTTTGAGATCGTAACGGGTAATACCCCGGTTGTAGTAAGCAAGGGCATCGTTAGAATCGAGACTGATAACTCGATCGTAATCAGCGATCGCACCTTGTTTGTCTCCCAGTCTCGATCGAGCGTTACCCCGATTACCGTAAGCTCCAATTAGGTTAGGATCGAGGCGAATAGCTTCAGTGAAATCGGCGATCGCGCCCTGCATATCTCCCTGTTTGTAGCGATCTAAACCGCGATTGAAATAGTCACTAGCATTGTTAGGATCGAAGCTAATAGTTTCATTGAAACTCAGGATTGCTCTGTGTCGATCTCCGACATCTAGGTTGCGATTATTTTCTGTAGTAATTGCTGCGACTTGCTGGGGTGCAAACAGGATTAAAGCAAATTGAGCTTGGGTGAGAATAACGATGATTTTGGCGATCGATCCTGGTAATATGTGCGGAAATTTCATGTTTTCAACTCTCCTCTAAGGCTGTTTTCAATTAATAAGTATGAGGGGCGACGCGCAAATTATAGCTATTTATATAGCAAGATAACATACGTAGGTTGGATTGAAGAATGAAACCCAACACCGCCTCCCATTCACCACAATTAAACCCAGCAGCAGCAAGATAACATACGTAGGTTGGATTGAAGAATGAAACCCAACACCAACTCCCATTCACCACAATTAAACCCAGCAGCAGCAAGATAACATACGTAGGTTGGGTTGAAGAATGAAACCCAACACCGCCTCCCAGTCACCACAATCAAACCCAGCAGCAGCAAGATAACATACGTAGGTTGGGTTGAAGAATGAAACCCAACACCGCCTCCCAATCAGCGCAATGAAACCCAACACCAACTTCCAGTCAACATTGGGCGAAGCGAAGCGTTGGGTTTCACTTCGTTTAACCCAACCTACAAATCTGACTACAAATCTGACAAAATAGCTTCCAACCGCTGCAAAGCAACTTCTAAATCATCATTAATTACCTGAAAATCAAATTCGCCCGCCGCTTCAATTTCCTCCTTAGCCCGCAGCAAGCGACGCGAGATCGCACTTTCAGAATCTTGACCCCGACTCCGCAACCGCCGCTCCAATTCCTCCCAAGAAGGAGGTAAAATAAACACTCGCAAAGCCTCTGGAAACTTATCTCTAATTTGCCTCGCCCCTTCCAATTCAATTTCTAGCAGTACCCATTTTCCCTCACCAATTCCTTGCTGGATACCAAAATACGGAGTACCGTAAAAATTGCCTGCAAACTCTGCCCATTCTGCCAATTCGCCAGCCTCAACCATTTCATCGAAACGGCTGCGGCTGACAAAATAGTAGTGTTGTCCCTCAA
This sequence comes from Microcoleus sp., assembly GCA_051652045.1. GTDB lineage: Bacteria > Cyanobacteriota > Cyanobacteriia > Cyanobacteriales > Microcoleaceae > Microcoleus. The sequence continues at coordinate 3,610 of JBOFTL010000445.1, forward strand.
TTTCTCCCTCGCGAGGAAGGCGAGTTGTTACAGATACCGAAAGATACAATTCCCGATGGCGCTTGATTAGCGATTTTACTAGCGTGCCTTTCCCTACACCGCTAGGTCCGGTCAGAACAATTAATTTACCTGCTTCCATGTTGACAGTAACAACGCCTAAAATTTCAGTTTT
>JBOFTL010000446.1:0-7528 GCA_051652045.1 Microcoleus sp.
ATTCGATGTTGGGGTTTTTGATGCCGGCACGCATTACTAGCCGCCCGATGCGGCCGAATCCGTTGATGCCAACTTTTAAGGCTGCCATGTTTGAAACTCCTCTTGAAATTATCTATGCTCGATCGGACGATCGCAATCTGGTGCGTTAGAATTTACCACGGCGATCGAACTCGACAACTTATTCTTTTCTATCTTTTAATAATTCAACGAATTTAAAAATTTTTAGATTTTAGATTGTAGATTTTGGATTTGAAGGTAGATTTGAGGATGGTGGTATTTTAGATTTACTTTAGATTGTAGATTGGAAGATTCCACGATGCGATCTGGGAAATTTTAAATTGAGAATTATTGGATGTGCGATCGGGAATTTTACGATTCCAAATGTGCGATTCTAGAGCTAGGATTTTAGATGTGCGATTCCCGACGAAATTTAGGACACAGCACTGCTGTGTCCCTACTGAAGGCATAGGAATGTTTTAAAACCTATGTTTTAGCCGACGCATTTAGTAATTAGCAATTCTGTCGCATCAGATATAAAACACGAACCGCCAAATTTATTGAGAATCGGTCTGATATTTTCTGCAACTGCCGATATTTTGTCGGGAGAACAGAATGCTAAGATGTAAACGTTATCCAGCATCGTCATTGCTAAATCTCGCGACAGATTGCCTCTGGTACTTTTTCCAGCTACGTCGCGTACTACTGAATAACCGGGTACTCCGGCTTTTTCTAATCCGTCTAAAATCTTTCCGAGTTCGACGGAATTGGCAATAATTTCTATTCTTTTGACTGGCTCCACAATATCACCTCCACAGCAGATTGATTCCGTATTGATACAGGGGAATGCCGATAATGATGTTAAAGGGAAATGTCACTGCTAAAGCTGTTGAAACGTACAAGCTGGGATTGGCTTCTGGCACTGTTAACCGCATTGCTGCAGGAACTGCTATGTATGAAGCACTGGCACACAGTACGGCAAACAGCAAAGTGTCTCCCTGAGGCATTCCGATAAATTTAGCTATTAGCAAGCCGACTGCTGCATTAATTATGGGAATTATTATGGCAAAAGCAATCAAGAAAAATCCTGTTTTTTGCAAATCTTTAATTCTGCTGGCGGCTAGCAGTCCCATATCTAGCAAGAAAAAAGTGAGCACTCCGTAAAACATATCTTGGGTAAAAGGACTCAATACTTCCCAACCGTGTTCTCCAGTTAATACTCCCATAATCAGGCTGCTGACTAACAGGAATACGGAACTGTTGAGACAAGCTTCTTGCAGCACTTCCGACCAAACTATGTCGCGTTTTCCTGGTTCGCCCGCAAAGAGGTTGACGAGAATTAAACCTACGATAATTGCTGGAGATTCCATCAGTGCTAAGGCTGCTACCATGTAGCCGTCAAAGTCGATTCCCAGTTGTTCGAGAAAGGAACTTGCGGTGATGAAAGTGACGGCGCTGATCGAACCGTAGGTTGCCGCGATCGCCGCTGCATTGTAGGAGTCTAGTTTGATTTTCAGAATGAAGAAAGTATATATCGGTACGATCGCCGACATTAACATTGCTGCTAAAATTGCGACGATTACTTGCTGCCCGATCCCGCTTTTGACGAGTTCGACTCCTCCTTTAAATCCGATCGCAAATAACAGGTACAGTGAAAATAGTTTGGGCAGTGGCGGCGGTATTTCTAAGTCGGACTTAACGAATACTGCTACCATTCCGATGAAAAAAGCTAATACTGGTGGATTTAAGATGTTTGAGGCTACTAGACTTAAATCCACGATCGGCAACTCCTGTCATTCTCATTTAGTTAACATTACTTCATAAATAATTGTTACACGAGAACGAGTAAGAAGCAACAGCACAGAAGGAAGAAGGACAGCGGGCAATGTGCAAGATGCAGCGGATGGGGGTTTGGCTGCGGGCAATGTATCAGGGGATGTTAGGAAGAAGGAAGAAGGAAGGAAGAAGGAAGAAGGAAGAGGGAAGAAGGAAGAGGGAAGAAGGAGTTACCTGTTGCCTGTTGCCTGTTGCCTGTTGCCTTGAAGGAAGAGGGGAGGGGGGAGAGAGATGGTGGCTGCTGTATTTTGGGAAGCCTCAAGTGTTACAATTGAAAGAGGTTTCCCGATCGCGCCACAATTGCTAACTGTATCGTGCAAGATATTAGTGCAAGGTCGATCGATGCTCGCAGCGGATATCTGCCCGATAAGTCTTTGAATTTTGCAGGCAAGCCTGAAAATATCGCAATGAAGAGTTCAACTGGCAAATTTTGGAAGCAACCGGCAATTTATGTATTATTGCTGGTGATGGGGGCGGGGGCCGCAGTGTTGGGCGATCGCCTGATAGTTTCTCAATCGCCTTCAAATTCTGACGCCTCGAAGGAAAAAACCCTGCAACCGAAATTACAAGTTCCTTTGCCGGCTAAGCCTCAAGTACCGAAACCCCCGCTGCCGAATTCTTTTTCCGGCGGTGGAGGTAGCGTGAATTTTATAGTGGCCGCAGTGCAAAAAGTCGGCCCGTCTGTAGTTCGCATTGATGCTTCCCGACGGGTAAACTCGGGAAATGGCAGGCTGTCGCCGGAGGATTTTTTTAGATCCGATCCGAATTTCGGCCGCGGGGTGGAACGGGGTACTGGTTCCGGTTTTGCGATCGGTGCCGACGGGCTGATTCTCACAAACGCTCACGTTGTTGATGGGGCAGATACTGTAAATGTAACTCTCCGGGACGGTCGCAGCTTTCAGGGCCGTGTGTTGGGAGAAGATGCGGTGACGGATGTCGCCGTGGTGAAGATTGAGGCGAGTGACATACCGGTGGCCGCGATCGGAGATTCGGACAGCCTGCTGTCGGGAGAATGGGCGATCGCGATCGGCAATCCTTTGGGTTTAGACAATTCTGTAACAGCAGGAATTATCAGTGCTACAGGGCGATCGAGCTCGGATGTGGGCGTGCCTGACAAGCGGGTGGGTTTCATTCAAACAGACGCGGCAATCAATCCGGGAAATTCCGGCGGCCCGCTGTTGAATGCTTCGGGACAAGTCATCGGGATGAATACGGCAATTATTCAAGGAGCTCAAGGATTGGGCTTTGCAATTCCGATTAAAACGGCCCAACAAATTGCTAAGGAATTGATTTCAACTGGGAAAGCGGAACACGCTTATTTGGGAATTGAAATGGCGACGCTGACGCCGGAGGTGAAAAATCAAATTAATAGCAATCCTAACAGCAACCTGCGAGTTGGGGTCGATCGAGGAGTGGCAATTGTTAGCGTGATTCCTAATTCTCCTGCCGCTACCGCTGGTTTGCGGCCTGGAGATGTGATTCAAAAAATTAACAATCGCCCGATCGTGCAGTCGGAAGCTGTTCAGGAGTTCGTACAAAATGCTCGGGTTGGTGGCAATTTGCAAATGGAAATTAACCGCAACGGAACAATACTTAATTTGAACGTGCAACCGGGTAGTTTGCCAGTACAAAAAGTGAGTTAAATAGTTGAGAGTTGAGAGTTGAGAGTTAATAATTACCAATTACCAATTACCAATTACCCATTACCCATGTCACAAATTTTGCAAATCTATCAATTAGGAAATCCGGTATTACGCGGTCGATCGCAAGTTGTGGAAAATGTTAAGGACGATCGCATTCAAAACTTAATTGACAATCTGATTTGTACGGTAAAACAGGCAAACGGAGTGGGAATTGCGGCCCCCCAAGCGGCTCAATCCTACCGCCTGTTTATCATCGCTTCCCGTCCTAATTTGCGGTATCCCCACGCACCGCAAATGGAACCGAAAGCGATGATTAATCCCCGAATTATTGCAAGTTCGACGGAAACAGTGAAAGATTGGGAAGGCTGTTTGAGCGTTCCAGGAATTCGCGGATTGGTGCCGAGAGCAAGGGCGATCGAAATTGAATATACTGACAGAGATGGGAAGTTGCACCGACAAGAATTAACTGATTTTGTGGCTCGAATTTTTCAGCACGAATTAGATCATTTAGATGGGATCGTGTTTTTAGATCGGGTGGAAAGCACTCAAGAATTGATATCAGAGGATGAGTACCAAAAACAATTTATCCAGCAACTCTGACGCTCGATCGTTGAAAGTATCATAATCGCGTCCGATCGATCGCCTGCAATAAAAAAGGTTCGTAGTACGGACTTCAGTCCGCTGCAATGTTGGTGCTATTTTTCAAAAATGTTAAGGGCGATGCCTTCAATAGTCGATCGACTTATTTTACCGAAATCAACCATTTACACCAAATACAGTATTTTTCATGAAGCGTGAGGTAAAGATAGATCGCAGGTAGGGACACGGCAATGCCGTGTCCTTGGGGAATTGTACGATAAACGAACCTACTTAATTCTGGGTAGAATCTGCTGTATTTTGGTTGCAAAAACTTGCGATCGACCCTACATCTAATTTCGATATTAGCTAATTTGCCATCTTTTTTCTATGTTTTAAACCAACAAAACTTGCCAATGCCAAAGCTGTCCCCGCGACAGTCATCGGCTCGGGAACCGGTTCAGGTGCGGTGTCTGCTAGGGTATAAATCGCTGTCCAATCAGCGTCAGAGACAGCAGTATCTGTCAATGCAATCAAAGCACCAGTGCTTTTGTAATAATAACCTTGTTCACCTGCGCTCAATATAGAGTACCATTGACCAGAAATAGACCGATCGGTATCAAAATACCAGCCTAGATACTTCTCGTACCTGTAAGGTTCTCCAAATACCGTGTTTGGACTGTCAACTAGTTCGGTAGCTATTAGCTCTGAATCCGTAGCTTTCAGCCCGCGAAACTCACCTCGATCGAACACTGCTTTAGTTCCTGCTAGATCGTGACTTCTCGGGTTTACTAGATCGGCATGAAAATCGAACAGAGTAGTCAACTTACCCTCGGAAATCGTAATTTCTTCTACATCGATTCCTGTAATTCCAGAGTTACTAAATTTAACGAAACCTTTGCCGTAATCTGAAGAGAAATTATAGGTGAGAACTGCTGCTTGCGCGATCGGCGTATAGACTGTAGAAATTGCTCCGTAGCAGAGTGCTGTCCCTGCTAAAACTGCCACGATGTTTCGAGTATTTTTGCTCATGATTTTTCCCTGACTTCCTATTCCAGCAGACCGATCGGCTCAGATGCAATCTTCCCGATTGTAACTGACAGCAACCAAGCAGCCACAACTTTTATGAAAATTTAAGGTTTTAATTCAGGAAAACATACCTCTAGAAGTGTGTCTAGAAGTGGGGCTAACTACTCATTTTCTTCGCAAAATTATTGAGCGGAAAAATTTGTGGTATAATTGTTAACAGTAATATCAGAGATGTTGCGAACAGGAGAGCAAATGTCTATCAATTTGGAAAAAGGCGGCAGAATCAATCTCTCGAAAGAAGCTCCGGGAATGAAAAATGCCGGGATCGGTTTGGGATGGGATATCAACGCTACAGACACTGGGGCGGCATTTGACTTGGATGCTTCCGTATTTATGTTGGGCGCAAATTCCAAAATTCCTAACGAAAAATTCTTTGTTTTTTACAATAACAAAGAGTCGCCTGATTCGGCTGTAGTTCATCTAGGAGATAGCAGGACTGGAGAAGGATTTGGCGATGATGAAACCGTGACGATCGATCTAAATAAAGTCGATCCGGGGGTGCAAGAAATCGTGTTTGTGGTAACTATCCACGAAGCGGAAGCTAGAAGGCAAAATTTCGGTCAAGTGCGGAATGCTTTTATCAGGATTTACGACACTACTACTAATTCGGAAGTCACTAAGTACGATTTAGATGAAGATTTTTCTAGGGAGACTGCGGTAGAGTTTGGCAGGCTTTACAAGAAAGATGGCGAGTGGAGGTTCCAAGCTGTAGGACAAGGTTACAATTCTGGTTTGCAAAGTTTTGTAGATAAGTATGTTTGATCGAAAGTCGATCGAGGCAAACTAAATACAGCTAGGTAATTGGTAATTGACAGTTGACAGTTGACAGTTGTAGGGTGCTTCGCCACCAAGCATCCCAAACCTCAATCGACAATCTCATAGCGACGTACCTTACGGTTGACAGTTGACAGTTGCTATTACCAATTTCCTCCGCGTCGCTTCTAAATAACCAAAACTACGATTCTGCTAGATTTCAAGTCATGTTTATTAAATAAAAATAATACCAGATCTGATAATCAACAAACTGGGTTGTCGATCGAAGATGCTGGTAGGCATACAATATTTTTGTAAAACAATCCGGTTGCTGACATCCCGTGCTTTAGCGATAAAAATGCTAGATTGGGGGTAAGCATTCAACTTGACATCGAGCGAAACAAATTACAAAACTATGGCTATTAACTTGACAAAAGGACAATCGATCGTCCTCAGCAAAAGCGAATACGACTTATCCCGACTGACAATGGCTTTGGGATGGGATGTGGCAACAGCTAAAAAAAGTCTTTTCGGCAGAAGCAGCGGTGCCAATTTTGACTTAGATTCCTACGCTCTTTTGCTGGGAGAAAATGGCAAGATTAAAAATTACAAAGAGGATGTAATTTATTACTCTCATTTGGAGACAGCAGATAAAACAGTCGTTCACTCCGGCGATAATCTCACGGGTGCTGGGGACGGAGACGACGAACAAATCTTTGTGAAATTGAGCGCTTTGCCAGTAGGGTATCACAGAATAGTGTTGGGCGTGAATATTTACGATGCGAAGCAGAGAAACCAGCATTTCGGCATGGTAGAAAATGCTTTCGTGAGGGCCGTAGATGCGGCGGGGAAAGAAATAGCTCGCTATCGCTTGTCGAGCGATCCTTCCTATGAAGGTAAATTAAATATGTTGATGGGCGAAGTTTATCGGGAAGGTGGCGATTGGAAGTTTAAAGCTTTGGGTAATCCTTTGGCTGAAGATTTGAACGGTGTTGTCGGTTCGTTTATGCGGTAAAACTGCATTTATTTGGGAATAAATTACCGCTAAAATGTGAGGAATATAGGGACGATCGCACTTGGTAAAATCAGGGCGATCGTTTTTTAAAAAAATCAGGGCGATCGACCGACAAATGCTAAAATACTATCAATTAAACTATCGAATCAACACAATAGCTACCGAATGCTGGAACGATGCAATCTTAGATCGCAAGGACTCATGAAGCTAATTTCTGCCATTTTAGATGGCGAAATGGCTAGGCTTGCGATTACCCACAAGGACAGGTTACTAAGGTTGGGCTCTGAACTCATTCTCGACACGCCTGGAAGCGTCAAGCGCTAAGAAAGAAGGTTTCAAACTTATACCGCAGAGTTTACCTAGGTTTGCCTGGGTTTTTATAAGCGGTTGTTTACTGCCGGCATAGATTAACATTAACCTTGAAAAGCTTCGATCGAACTTTTGAGGAGTCGTTTATGCTTCGCCACAATCCACTGTTGCAAAAATTCAGCTTGCTAGCAGCCGCCAGCATCGCTTTGCCAATTGGTATCGCTACAATTTCCCTTGCCGGCGGGCCCCCACCCCAAGGTCAAGGAAAACCGGTTTCTCAACCCGTCACTCCCCCGGCAAATGAAATGCC
>JBOFTL010000447.1:0-4798 GCA_051652045.1 Microcoleus sp.
GATCTTCCATTAACTGCACCGCTAACTCAGGCATTTCTGATGGCAATTCTTCTATTTCTCGATCGACTTCAGTTTCTATATTTTGCTTGTCTAATTCCTGTAGTGGCAAAAGTCGATCGACTTCTTGACTGATTTCATCGCCTGCAATTTCATCTTCGATCGATTGTAGCGGTAAATCTGCTAGCGGGGATAAAACTCGATCGACTTCTTGACTGATTTCATCGCCTGCAATTTCATCTTCGATCGATTGTAGCGGTAAATTTGCTAGGGGGGTTAAAGGTCGATCGACCTCTTGACCGATCGCACTTTCTATGATTTCATTTTCTATTAGTTGCACGGGAGATAGCTGCTGTTGGGCAGAATTCTGTTGGGCAGACAGTAACTCTAATTGAGTTATTAGCAGATTCATCTGTTCGTTGAGAACGCCGATTTCTCTGCTTTGCTGTTCGATCAGTTTCTCAGCATTTGCGATCGCCCGATTTTTATCTAAAATTACTTCATCTTTACTTGCTAAATCCAAAGCATTCATCGCTGCTTTAATCAAATTGTAAAAATACGGTGCAGAAACATCTACCTGTCTGGCATCTTGACGGGTTTTGCCGATAAGTCCGAATTTTTGTCCTTGTTTAACTGCCAAAACAAAACCTTGATGATTCTTAATTTTTAATTCCTTGACGCGATCGACTTGAACTAAACTGCAAATATATCTGCGATGGTCAAAGTAAAACTCGGCTTTCATAAAAAAGCACCCTTGTTTGCGACAGTCCCGCAGAATTATAGCACGAACAATCTTAAAACTACAGCAAAATCTCTAAATGTAGTGTAGGTAAGCAGTTTGATTCTCTACATCTAGCGTTGAAAAAGAATTTTAGCATATCTATTAAATGCGTCTCATGTCAAGAGTTCTTGCGAAAATTAATTAAAAATCAATAATTGGTAATGGGTAATGGGTAATTGGTAATGGGTAATTGACAATTGTCAACTGTCAATTGAATAACTAATCCCAACCGAAGTCTCGATCCAGCATTTCTGCTAGTCTTTGGTTGTGCGATCGAAAGTATTCTTTTAACTGCTGGTATACTGTTTCACTGATTGGCGGATATTCAGTAGCGTTATATTTTTCATAGGTTTCTAGTTGGTGGGAAGGTAAGTTTAAAAAATCTAAAACTTGGTTATAAGTTTCGCAGGGATTGGTATATAAATCTTCGCTTTTGAGGATTAAAATTTGTTCCTTGGGAAATAGTTGCAGCCACGCTGGGAGTTGGTCGGCGTAGATGCCTCGACCGAGATAGGCGTGCCATTGGTGTTCGTAACTGTAGTAAGTCGGGTCACTCAAGAGTTTTTCGAGTTCGCCTGCGAGTCTTTCCGGTTCGCGGGCGATCGCCTCTTCAAATGATAGCGATTCGTGTTGAATTTTTATATGATAATAATAATGAGAAATTGCTCGGTCTACGGGATTTCTCAACAAGGCAATTATTTTGACTTTGGGAAATAAATCGTAGATGCGCTGGGGAACTCGCGGGTGAAACATATAGTAAGGGCTGGCTTCTCCTGTCAGCAAGTATTCGTCCCCGGCTGGAGTTGGAAATTGGGAACAATACCAGTCTGTACTTTTGTCGAAATTCAAGTCAAAGTAATGTATTTCTTTTTGGATGGCGGGGGCTATTTGCGGATGTTGGATCGCGTAGTTGTAGAGAGATGTGGTGCCGCCTTTTTGAACGCCGATGATGATGAAGTCTGGAGTTTTGAGTTTTAAGTTCATTGCTAAAGATGTTATTTGGTAATTGGCAATCGGTAATTATAAACTGTCAACTGTCAACAGTCAAATATCAACTGTTTAAAGACGGCTGATTGTCACATTTTCTCACTTATCGCTCCAATATTCAGCAACTAAACGGCGGTGACAGTTGTGAGGTTTTGATTCGCTGTAAAGTAACAACCGCACTCAGATTGGAATGCCCGATCGCAAATAATTCCATTATTTAGATTTGAATTATCTCTTGTGCATTTTGCTGGCTTCAAACTGCGGTTTTTTTCAGCAATTTTTGCAGCCCAATTTGCAATCCCAGCAGCAGCAAACCCAGGGCGGCTATCCCGAAAACACCCGTACCTAAAGCGACCATTCCTACTACCAAAGTGCGCACGGCAACGCCAATTTTAATTACTGTAATATTATCGGAATGCACCGGCTTGCTAGCAAAACTCAGGGCGATCGACATTGTTAGCGAATACAAACCACAAGCAAACACGCTGGCGATTAGCGAACCCATGAAACACCGCAAAACTGTCGGCTGGGGCTTGACCGACAAACTATCTGCTGCCGGACTTATAGATTGAGAATTTTCCTCTGAATTGCTTAGATCTGTCATATCGATTTTAGATTTTAGATTGAAGAATTGGTGATTGGTGATTGGTAATTGGTAATTGGTAATTACAACTCTCAACACTTCGACGATCTCAGCGATCTCTGTCAACTGTCAACTGTCAATTGTCAATTGTCAACTTTCTTCAGAAGCAATCCGAATCCCAGTATTAGTAAACTTTGCTACCCAAAAATCCAGATCGGGAGATGCGATCGCACTTTTCACTGTCGCCTCAACCTCTAAAGCTTGATTCCGAGACTCAGCCAGGGCGAACACCGTCGGTCCCGAACCCGACATCATCGTCCCCAAAGGTGATGCAGACTTAAAAGCTTCTCGCAACTGCAATACTTGCGCATAAACGGGTAGAGCTACTTTTTCTAAATCGTTATGCAACAGTTTACCGATTTGCGATCGATCTTTTTTAGCGATCGCCCCTACCATCGGGCCGGAATGCAGGCGTTCCCGGCGGCACTCCACATCCTCCGGGGCGCAATAGGTACTGCCGAACTGCTTGCGGTAAGTTTGATACGCCCAAGCCGTAGAAATACTGACATTGCGGTACTTCGCCAACACCACATAAAAACCGTCCAAATCCGGCAGCGGAGACAGTTTCTCACCGCGACCCGTAGCCAAAGCCGTTCCGCCAGCAATGCAAAAAGGCACATCCGATCCCAAAGTTGCCCCCAACTCTTGCAATTCTAATTGCGTGAGGCCCAGTTGCCACAACAAATCGATTCCCACTAATACCGCCGCTGCATTTGCCGATCCTCCAGCCAAGCCCGCAGCTACCGGAATCTGCTTGTGAATGGCAATTTCGATTCCGCCGTATCTCGCCAGGGCATCGGGGAATTGCTTGGCCAGCAAATCCGCCGCCCGGTAAGCGAGATTATTTTTGTCGGGAGGAACTTGGGGGTGATCGCAGCGGACTCGGATCGTGTCAGTCCCGATGGACCGCAGATCGATGCGATCGGCCAAATCGATGCTTTGAAGTACCATCGCCAACTCGTGATATCCGTCGGGGCGGTCGCCGATTATTTCCAAATATAGATTGATTTTTGCAGGTGCTAGTAGAGAATATGAGCGCATAGGTTAACAGTGGGCGAAAGAGCTCCCAGTTTAAAGTCGATCGGCATCAGTCAGGATACATTTTCTCACAATTCAAAGGAAATATTATGCTGGAATTTTGGCAAAGTTTTTTTAGCCGTGGGTCATTTATTCCTCACGGCCACTGCTATCTTTGGCAGACTCCGTTAGTATGGCTGCACGTTACCTCAGATTCTTTAATTGCGATCGCCTATTTTTCGATACCGATTACCCTGATTTATTTTATTAACAAACGCGAAGATTTACCTTTTGACTGGATCTTTGCCATGTTCGGTGCTTTTATTGTTGCCTGCGGCATCACTCACATATTTGAAGTCTGGACGCTGTGGTATCCTACCTATTGGATTTCCGGGGCGATGAAAGCATTTACTGCCCTAATTTCATTATCTACTGCCGTATTATTAGTAGGCTTAATCCCTCAAGCCCTAGCACTGCCCAGTCCCGCACAGTTAGCCTTGGCAAATAGTTTGCTTGAAGCTGAAATTTATGAGCGAAAACAAGCGGAACAAGCACTGCAAAAAGCCAAAGAAGAATTAGAAATTAGAGTTGAAGAACGCACCGCGCAGTTAAAGCAACAAACCCTACAGCTAGAGCAAACTTTATTAGAATTGCAGCAGACTCAAGCTAAGCTAATTCAAAGTGAAAAAATGTCCTCGCTGGGGCGAGTAGTAGCTGGTGTCGCCCACGAAATTAACAATCCAGTTAACTTCATTTACGGCAATTTGACTTATGCAGAAGAATATGCCAATAACCTGCTGGAAATGGCAGATCTCTACGAACAACACTATCCCAACCCCTTACCTAAAGTTAAAGAGAAACTCCTAGATTTAGATTTAGATTTTATCAAATCAGACTTACCAAAAATATTATTTTCCATGAAAGCGGGGGCCGATCGCATCCGCGATATTGTCAAGTCGCTGCGAAATTTTTCTCGACTTGACGAAGCAGAAAAAAAATTAGCTGATATCCACGAGGGTATTGACAGCACGCTGATGTTACTGCAAAACCGTTTGACTTCAACACTGGATTTTTCCGATATTGAAATTATTAAAAGCTACGGTAAATTACTGAAAGTCGAGTGCTATCCCGGTCAGCTAAATCAGGTATTTATCAATATCTTAAATAATGCTATTGATGCTTTCGACGAAAACAAGGAATCACCGCTACTTGCGGTCGATCGAACTTATGCTAAAATCATCAAAATTTCTACGATAATTTTAGATGGTAAATGGGTGGAGGTTCGGATTTTTAATAATGGACCTGGAATGACACAAGAGGTAATCGAGCAGATATTCGATCCATTTTTTACAACAAAACCTGTGGGTAAAGGT
>JBOFTL010000448.1:0-3287 GCA_051652045.1 Microcoleus sp.
AAAAGTAGGAAGAATCTAGCGGTACTCCCTGTTGGGGATGAGAAATTTGGGTGCGATCGGGAGTTACAATTCCGATATTCGATCGGTAAACCGGTTGCACGTGATAAATCGTGTGGTAACTGCTGTAGCCGCTGTAGCCACTGTGTACTACCGGCGAGGAATTATTATTCACATCATCGGTAAAGTAGAAGCCGCCAAACTCGGGTCGCCATCCGGAGACACCAGGGCTGGAATTCGATACTTGCAAGCAAATGCTGGTCGTGTCTTCTTGACATTCTTGCTGCGTACGATATATCGGCGTAATGCGATCGTATTCCTGCATTGCGTACCGAAACTGAGCCTGACATTGCTCTTTGGTGAACCCGTTCGTTTGCTTCATTGCATCGGCAATACATTGCTGTTCGGATGCGTAGAAACGTACTTCTTTGCTTGGTTCCTGCAATAGGGAATAAGCTAGATATCCCAATCCACCGATGGAGAGTACACCTGAAGTAATGAGAAGATAACGGATTGTTTTGGTTCGATTGTTATTGTGAGTCATTGCTAACCGGAGGTTAGATTTCTTCTTTTAAAGAATCTGTAATGCGATAAATTTAGTGTCATCGATACCGATGGCAATTCTGATTGTAGCTTGTACTACAGGGCGCGATCGAGGGATTCCTCAAAGGCAGCCAATTTGTATTAATTCTTAATTTATTAAATGGAATATGCTAGATTCCAACTCACCACTGTAACTCTCGATCTAAAAGTGCGATCGGAATCGTAATTTTACAAAAAATTACAAAGGTATACCTTTTCTGGTCGGATTGGTAAACCCTCTGTTGCGTTAAGTTTGACACGGATCGCTAGGTGAAGGATGCAACCCTGTTTGTATCCAAAATCGTCTGGTTGCTCGAATAGAATCTTCCTCTGGATAGCGCATATCGTTCAAATCGAGACGGATACAAGTGGCTCTTCCTGTTGGCGTAACACCCTGAATCACACCACCCTCTACCCATACAAAATGCTCATCCCATTGTTGATTGCGAGGATTGAAAAGAGGAACAATTTCTTGAGTTTCTGGATCGATCCCAGCAACAAAATTGTAGCGTCTCTCATTGCAACGACGACAGGCTAAGGCAAGGTTGCTAATGTCATCCGAACCTTCCAAAGAACGGGGAATAACATGATCTACGGTAAAGCGATTAGCACTAAGACGTTCTGGGGAGTGGCAGTATTCACATAAATAGCTAGCTCTTTCTCGAATTACCTGTCTTATCGGATCGCTAATTGATATCTTGAGCCACCATCATTGCATTGATATGGGTAAAGATGCGATCTAATTCCCCAATGGCTTCGAGTTCCGCTGCCTCTTCTGCAATTAGTAGATCGGCTTTCTTCTTCTCTAGCAATAGTTCCATACGCTGTTGGAGCGATTCACTAAATTTGAACAACTTCCATCGATCGACTTTTTCAATGCAAATCTCATGGATTAACGAGGAAGGTTTGTTGAGAATTGAAACCATTGTCACCTCCAAACTTCAGATTTTAGGCAGTGAGTCAATTATAGCTTTTATTCAATCTTCTGTGCTAATCTTCTACATCACCCGCCACCGACTATTGCTCGGATTCAACCGACAACCTCGATCGATCGACCTAAAAATTGCTCGTATCCTTGCTTAAATTTCTCCTTTCCATTCTGCTCTATGATACTGCCGTGAGCCACGATCGCTCGCTCAAAATCCCAGGCTAGAACCCGCTCAACCGACTCCCTCACTTTCTCCTTTTCGGTGGTTGCAATTCGCTCCAATAACGATGGACTCAAACTTTTATATCCTCCCAATACCCTAGTTGCAAATTGCGTCAGGGTTGGAAAGGTTTCATCAAAGTGAAACGCAGTATCAGTTAATATTAAGGTGCGGCTTGCTGCATGAAAAAACACGCATTCATTGAGTGAATCAAAACCAGTTAAACCCATTGTTCTGAAACCGTCGAAAAATACGTATTCTAGCCCATCTAATAAACTGTTGGCATCACTTGTAATTATTTTGTCGATCGCTAAATCTGGTTTTTTGACTTCCAAGCCCGGTGCAGCCCAAAATATCGCGTTTGGATAAAGATTTTTGAAATTAGCTGCGAATAAATAGTGATAAAGATTGGGAGCAATAATGTGTTTAACCGTTCCCAGTTTGTCAAGTTGACTCACAATTGTATCGCTGACTTGAATCGGAGAAATAACTGCTAACTCCCGATTTGCCAGCCGGATCGCAGTCATTCTCGTGCCGACGCTGAGCCCAAAATATCGGAATGGTTGTTCGGCAACCCAAATATCGGTATCAATTTCTCTGAGCATTGTAAACTTTTAGGCAATTGATTTAATTATACAGGAATTATACCAAATCCTGGTTAGATATTCCTGTTATGAATCGGCGGTTGAAACCGCTTCTACACGAACAAAGTCCGCCTACGCGGACTAAGAAAATAACGGGTAAGAAACCTGGATTTGGTATTACGCATCAAGCCAGAAACCGGGTTTTTCACGAAAATACTTCTTGAAGATTAGCTAAAAACCCGGTCGATCTTTTCTAATTGATTCGCGCCCAATTAAAAAGCTCTTCTCGGCACCCTTGCCAATTGATAAGCCCCCCGACTATCTATCAATTTATATTCATCGGGCTGCAATCCAGCTTCCACGAATTTTTTAGGATATCCCAACACCAAAACATCGGGAGTTGGGGGATCTTTTGACTCTCGGATGTAGATTACCGCCCCTTTGGTACTTCTGTAATAAGTCACCGGCCCTTGAGTATAAAAAGCTAGACTCGGTTTCCAGAATCCGATCATCATAAATTCTTCCCCCGGCTGTTTTTGCTGCACCACAATTTGCGCTAATTGTCGCAGGGGTAACTGACGGTAAGTATCGACTAATTTGTAGGCGGGAGTGAGTCCAAAAATAATAAATGCTACCAATCCTATTAAATTAGCAGTTAAAATCCACCGCTCCCGACGCTGCCACAGTAATAATGCAATTGCAGCCGCCACAATCGCCCAAATTGCACCTCCTGTAATTAGCAAACCTGACTGTTTAATTGCTTGGGGAAAATCGGGCATCGTCGGATCGTCTCCCAACCAATTATAACTGTAGAAAATTGCGCCGGATAAAATCAACAAAAATCCGGCATTAATGATGATGTTAATTAAGAGCGATCGCGGCAATTGATTCGATTTATTGTCTGCACTTTCTCGCTTGCTTTCGAGAATTTTACCAGTAATAATATCCTGCCAAAACAGCGACACCAAAATTGCAG
>JBOFTL010000449.1:0-2401 GCA_051652045.1 Microcoleus sp.
TTTCGCAGGACAGGGAAATCTTCACCACCGAAATCAACAATCTTTGATATGATTGGCTCTTAGTGGGGCCCGATGTGTTCCTCACTATAAAACGCCGTAGAGAGAAACTTTTGGAGTATCTCGTTCGCGAAGCGTTCCCGAAGGGTAGGAAGATCTCGATATCCTTTACAGGACTCAGATGCCCAAACTATATTGCTTGCAATTAGTGTGGGAGCGTCACTATCATTAGTCGTCTTCAGACGACTTTCGCTATGAGGCAGGGGTTTAAACCCCTGCCGGACTGCCGGACTGAGGGTTTGCCCTTAATATAAAAGTAATCATTTAAAAGCCCCCACCAAATCAAAGATTACGATGGGGGATTATATTACTATTCAATTCTGCCCGATCGCCCGATCGATTTTTCCTGCTAGCTGAAACTATTTATTAGTAGCAGGAAGTTCGTTAGCAGCGACGGGACGAGTTGACGAAGCATTAGTTCTCAAAAGCGCGATCGCCTGCGCGTAGCAAGGATCGTCCTTCGTACCTACTAAAGCCGGCTTGTTGGCCAACTTCAACTTTTGTTCGTCAGTAACATTCACCTTCACATCCGGGGTAACGCCCTTATGGCTGATATCAGTACCGTTCGGAGTATAGTAGTGGGCGATCGTCACCGCCAAACCGGAACCGTCAGACAAAGAATGCACCGACTGCACCAAAGCTTTGCCGAAAGTTTGACCGCCTAAAACAGTGGCGCGCTTGTTATCTTTGAGCGCGCCTGCCAAAATCTCGCTAGCACTGGCAGAATTGTCGTCTACCAGCACTACCAAAGGCTTGTCAGTCATTGCAGTGCGATTTGCCCGCATTTCCTGAGAATCACCGGCTCGATCGACTGTACGGACGATCGCGCCTGTATCCATCCACATTCTGGCAATATCAATGCTCACCCGCAGCAGTCCGCCGGGATTGCCGCGCAAATCCAACACGAAAGCTTCAGCTTTTTGGTCTGAGAGCTTTTTAATTGCCACCTGCATTTGTTCCCCAGCGTGGGCGCTAAACTCCTGCAAGCGGATGTAACCGACTTTCTTGCTACCTTCATTTTTCAGGCTGTAGCGCACCGCAGCCACCTCAATTTTTGCCCTCGTGAGGGTGATCTCAAAATCGCTGCTACCATCGCGAGCGATTCGCAGTGTCACTTTCGTACCTTCCGCACCCCGAATCATCTGAGCCGCATCCGAGACAGTCATGCCCTTAGTGCTTTTGCCGTCGATGGCCAAGATACGATCGCCCGCTGTAATTCCCCCCTTAATCGCCGGGGAATTTTCCATCGGTTCGGCTACCGTAATAGCTTTAGTTTTCTCATCTTGTTCGAGCTTCATCCCCACCCCTGTCAATTCCCCAGCGGTTTGATTGGTGAGCGCTTCGTACTGTTTCGGGTCCATGAAGCGCGTGTAGGGATCGTCTAATTTCTCTAAAGCCTTGCGGAGGGCATCATAGGCTGCTTCCCGAGAAGTATAGTTTTTGCTCAGCAACTCTTGCCTGGTGGCTTGCCAGTCAGTTTTGTTAAAGCTTCCATCCACATACTCTCGGTTGACAATTTGCCAAGCTTCGTCTAAAACAGCTTTCGGGCTGTCTTGAAGTTCGGCGCGAACCGATTGACTCACACCGGGTACGAGTAAAGATATAGAAGCGGTTGTTGCGATCGCCCCGCTGAACAGGGCTGTCTTTAACCTAGAAAAGCGTCTGCGGGCTGGGTTCATGGATATTGGCTCAAATCGATTTTAGATTTTAGATTTTAGATTTTGGATTGCTAAAAAATCTAAAATCACTACTTAACTATGTTAGAGAATGTTTAGCATCCTTGGGACAGTTTAACTACCTTTTTTGCGATTCGCACAGCAATTCGATCGGAATTTTATTAAACTTAATCTATTAAGTGTTGTTAATTTTACCAAAAAATGTGGAAGTGAAAGTTGCAGAATTTTCCCAAAAGTGGTTGAGCTTGCTAGTTAGTGGAGCGATCGGGCTGGCGGCATTGGCTGGCGTCGTTACCATGCAGGGCAGCGAGCGGCTGGGAGGGATGGTTGGAGTTGCAACTCGGGAGGGAAATAACGCGCCCCCGATACCTGCTGCCGCCATCAAGCAGTCCGTACAACAAGAAGCCGTGCGGCTGCAACTGCTCAAAGCTCTTCCTACTTTTGGCTTTAACAATTTAATTGCTGATTGGACATTTATCCAATTTTTGCAGTATTTCGGTGATGATGAAGCCCGAAATGTTACAGGCTACAATCTCAGCAGCAAATATTTTGACGTAATTACCAAACTCGATCCGAGGCGGGTAGAAATCTATCCGTTTCTTGCTGTTTCTGTTTCTTTTTACCAAGCAAAACCCGAAACCACGGTACAGTTGATGGAGCGCGGTACT
>JBOFTL010000450.1:0-10861 GCA_051652045.1 Microcoleus sp.
AACTTCGGTAAATGGCGCAACATTCAAATGCTCGCCCATCACGCATCACCCGACTTTTTACTGATGTATCAATTCGACTTTCCCCCAGTTAAAAAAGAGCGATCGTGGCTGGACAAAATTCGCCATGCCAATCGCAAAAATCCCGAGAATAACATCAAAGAAAAACTGCGTGGGGTCCCCAAAGAGCGGATTATTTACCTGATTCGCGAACCGCCATTACCAGAAGTTATGGAAATCACCAAAGCCAATTACGATCGAGCAAAAGATTACTGCGGTTACATTTCCGGTCCAGACGATTTCGCACCGACACCAAATTATATGCCCGCGATTTGGTACCACTCTAATTCCTTTCGCGAACTCAATGAAATGCCACCGCCAGCTAAGACAAAATCCTGTTCTTGGATTACATCCGGCGTCAGTCGCAGCACCAACCACCGCCGCCGATTAGACTTCATCAAATTGTTGCAACAACAAGAAGTAAACTTCGATCTTTACGGGCGAAACCTGCCAACTTGGGCTAGTGGAAACGGCACTGTAAACAATAAATGGCACGCCGTTGCACCGTACTATTACAACTTAGCTATTGAAAACTATGCTGAAAACGATTGGTACGTCAGCGAGAAACTTTGGGATGCCTTATTAGCTTGGTGTTTGCCAATCTATTACGGCGGTGCGGCGGCGGATAAGTTGTTGCCACCAGGGAGTTTTCTGCGACTTTCCAGTTTGGACGATCGAGGAGTAGAATTTATTAAAGAAGTTACTGCAAATGCAGATTATTGGCATGAAGCGAGGGAGAAAATTGCCCAAGCCAGACAAATCATTCTCCACGAATTGAATTTGCTGAATTGGCTGTCTAAATTTGCATCTGGTGAAATAACATCATGACAGAACATCCCGAGATACCCAGAGAATACGATGCCGTCAAGGGTGGCCAACCTCAAGTACCGTTAGGTGCGGCTGTCTTAGGGGGGATTTCCGGTGTTAAAAGTCGCTTGGCTTCACCGATTTTTGATGTAAAAATAGCTGCGCTTTCAGAAGCACTGAAATATGGAGATGCAGGTTTAGATTTAATCATAGAAACATTGCTAAATGAATCAATGATGGTGAAGCTTGCAGCTTATTCACTGCTAAAGGATAGAGATGAACCAAAAATAAAAGGGCAGTTACTCAACTATTTACCTAGTTTTGAATTTGATACGATCGCAGTCGATAGTGAAGGAAAAGAAATCGATCGCAACCGTCATTTGGCGCGATACTTTCCTGAAGAATTAGGTAATTCAATCGTGCTAGAAATGGTTTATATTCCCGGTGGCAGTTTCATGATGGGTTCGCCTGCAACACAATCGGATAGATATGATGAAACCCCGCAGCATCAAGTTACAATACCCGCTTTTTATGCAAGCAAATACCCCATCACTCAAGCGCAGTGGCAAACAGTGACGGGCAAAAATCCATCTTGGTTTCGAGGCGCGCAACTTCCTGTAGAACATATATCGTGGGATGATGCTGTAGAATTCTGCCGCCAACTTTCGCAACAAACCGGGAAACAATATCGCCTCTTGAGTGAAGCAGAATGGGAATACGCCTGTCGTGCCGGTACAACCACCCCATTTCATTTTGGAGAAACCATTACCCCGGAATTAGTCAACTATCGCGGTGACTATCCCTACGCCAACGCCCCTACAGGAATTTACCGTCAAAAAACAATCGATGTTGGAAGTTTTTCCCCCAATACTTTTGGATTGTACGATATGCACGGCAATATTACCGAATGGTGCAGCGATCGCTGGCACGAAAACTATAATGGCGCGCCAACTGACGGTACTTCCTGGGAAACTGGGGGGTGCAATTTCCGAGTGTTGCGTGGCGGTTGCTGGCTTAATTATGCGGTGGGTTGTCGCAGCACTATTCGCAACAGGTATTCGCCCCAAGTTCGCTTCTGGAGTATCGGTTTTCGCGTGGCTTGTACTTTCCCATAGTCTCCGCTTTTTGTTTGGCAATCTTTTGCAAGGTTATAGAAATTAAAAATCATGAAAATTCGCGATGCAATTGAGAGAGATTTGCCTGAAATTGTTGAAATATACAATGCAGCAATTCCCGGCAGAATGGCAACAGCAGATTTGCAGCCAGTGTCAGTAGAAAGTCGCCTCGCGTGGTACAGAGAACACTCGCCCAATACTTGGCCGATTTGGGTGATGGAATCAGAACAAACAGTTATTGGATGGCTGAGTTTGCGAATGTTTTACGGGCGGCAGGCTTACCAGCATACAGCAGAAGTTAGCATTTATGTTGCGCCCGATCGCCAGTGTTGCGGTGTCGGAAAACAATTGCTTGCAGAAGCAATTAGGCGGAGTCCTGAATTGGGTCTTAAAACTTTAATGGGCGTAATTTTTGCCTGCAATCAACCTAGTTTAAAATTGTTCGAGAAATTTGGCTTTCAGCGCTGGGGATATCTGCCACAAGTTGCCGAAATCGACGGAATTGAAGGAGATGTAGTAATTGTCGGGTTGCGTTTGAGTGTTTGATAATAGAGGAGGTGCGATCGCGCTTGATTTAGTCGATCGCTCTTTCATGTTAGTCTATGGTTATCAGAAAAGGAAGGGCGATCGATAACTAAACTGTTGCTTGAACGAGCAGATCTTCTACCTGTCTAATTTTCTTCCAATCGATTTCTGCCACCCAAAGACTTTCCTCTTGGGAATATTGCACCACGCCATCAATTTCTAATTCTTCGCTATACAAAGTTAGCAATTGACCATCTTGCAACTTAATATTTAGGCGGCTCAAATCTTCAATTGTACCAACACAATTTAGGCGGAGGCGACCTCGTTCATCTGCATTGTGAAAGTCGGCAAAGATTCTGGGATAGTTCATATTTTTGCTTTTCTCAGGATGATTGTTGTGATGGATTAGGAATTGTTGGTGTTAGCAGCAGACTTGCTTGTTCTGGTGTTAAGCCAGTTAATGTTGCATGATTTGGGCTGCGACCAGAAGTACGAATAACATCTCCATCGGACGATCGAACTTCACCAACTGTCGTCACACCAACTTGTCCGTGAGGGATGGTCATTGCTAACTCTGCTACAGACAATCCTACTCCACATTCTACAGAAATTCCCGTAATACCGCTGGGGTGTGTTCCTGTAGCACGTTGAATATCTTCTGGACGATTGCGACCGCCACGAACTACTAAGGCTTCATTTGGAATTATTTCCACAAATGCGAATTGTTTGATTCAAGTACGCGCTATACTTTAGCAGAATTTTTTGTACGTGGTGCGATCGTACTTTTATTTTAGGATATTGCTCATCAGAAACAAAAAAGGGCGATCGCACCCGATCGAAAAAATAGTAAGGGCGATCGCGCCTGGTTGAAAAGATAGTAAGGGCGATCGCTCTTGGCAGGGTTTAGTGATTTTACCAACCTCTAAGTGCTTGCTCTGCTGATAGTTCAAAGCTATCACATTTGTTAATCAGTGTTTGAACAATACTCGCAAAGTAATTGGCATCGATTAAACTAATTTCAGAATTGTGCATAATCGAGTAAACCAGTCTCCCACTAATTTCTTCCAGCGACCAAAAACCAATCTTATATTTACTGTTCTCTTTAAGGAGATAGGAAGAGAGTTGATGAGGAATATAATCAAAATTGTCAAATTTTAAACCACTAGGACAGGAAAACTCTAAAGTTGTATCATACCTTATTATGAAGACTGTTTGCGTATTACCAGATCCCATAGTAAATTTTATTACAGCCTTGTTGGAATTAATTTCACTAATTCTCCAGCCAATTCGAGCGCAATAATTCCTGATTGTTGACTGAAAATTATTAGACGAAAACAAGTCTTTATCAATTGCCATATTTTACCCCTAAAACTACTATTTCTACAAAATCGTCAAAGATATTAGGTTAACGCAAGGAAACCCAACCTACAAAAGGTGCGAGCGCGCTTAACCTACTACTAAATCCATCGTATTCTTAATAGGTTACAATTCACAGCTTTATTGTTACCTTCAAACAAACCATTTACTATTCGCTGTTTCACCTCCTATACCTATATCGACGCGGTAGGTTTCTCCAGCATATTGAAAAGTCCTTCTTGCAGCAGTTATATCCCCGTTACCACCGTAACTTGTTCCTCTATTATTTCTAAGCCAAGTAACAACTTCATCTACAGTAGACTCAAAATCTTCATGAGCTTTTCTAGGCAATACAGATTTTCCTTCGCTTTTCAAACCTTCGATCACAGCAACAGCTTCCCTGTAAGTTGGGGGCTGAGAAAAATTTTCTGCTGATGTACTTAAATTATTTCTATTCTTTTGCAATTGAGCATAGAATCGATATGTACTCATGTTTTACTCCATTAAATCGACTATATTTAGCGAGCGCTCTAAGCAAAAAATCCTACCAAAGAGGTCTTGCTCCAGAAAGAATTTGCTGGATATCATAATCAGATAAATTGTATACCCTACCTTGCTCGTCTCTAAAAGTAGCGCCTTGACCAGTTTCTCCAACCTTGTAAATATGAATGTGATCGTTGTCAGCTTGTCTATCACTTAAACTTGAGCGAGCCATAAGAATGTCGCTACACTTACCATTGTTGTCAAATTTATATTTGACTTTGTAAGAACCTTTATTCTCCCAACTATTTGCACCGGGATACCATTTACTCATTTGCTTACATTGTTGAATGATGTTACGTTAACTTAATGACAAAGTATAAAACGGCAAAACTTTAATCAATAAATCAACGCTTTAATACTTCTTAATACTACTATTTTTATTCTTAATCAAAGTTTTGTCTAGCCCCAGAATGCTCAATTTTGTTGGCAGTTTTGTCTGCAATTCACCCTTAATACTTGAAAAATGTTGGATAATGCCAGAAAATGTTGGGAAATGTTAGGTATAATACGGAAAATCACAACATCCACGCTCCTGCATGAATCTTAAGGAAGTGTTAAAAATGGCTGACGAAATGGTGTTTGCCAAAACGGGTAAGCACCTTGATAACTTACAAGAGGCAATTCTGCGAGGAACCATGCAAGGTGAGAAGTACACCAAAATTGCTGAGGAAAGTCACTGCAATGAAAGTTATGTTAGGCAAGTGGGTTCGGAATTATGGCAGATACTTTCAGAGGAGTTAGGGGAAGATATCAATAAAAAGAATTTTCGATCGGCAATGAAGAGGTTCCAATTTTCCATTGTTTCGCATTTTGCACAAGACTATGTGCAAATAGGTTGCGTTAATTATTGTAGAGAAGCTAGAAAACTACTAGACACACCTAATCAACACCCACCAAATCAAGAAACATCTAACTCGCAACAAACTAAAATTTCACATCAAGATTTAAGCGAAATGCCGGATTTAAGCACTTTCTTCGATCGCACCCCTCAACTCGACACCCTAACCACCTGGATTCTACAACAACACTGCCACCTCATCACCCTTACCGGCATCAGCGGCATCGGCAAAACATCCCTAGCAATCCAACTCGTACAGCAAATAAAACACGAGTTTGAATGCGTAATCTGGTGCAACATCGACGCATCCTGCACCCCAGATGAATTTGAACGTAAACTAATCCAGTTTTTCTGGGAATCGCAAAAGCTAGATTTCCCTGCAACTAACCCGAAACCCTTACCTCTAATTAAATATTTACAACAATATCGCAGTTTAATAATCTTAGATGACCTGCAAAACATTTTCTGTAGCGGCGAATTGGCAGGCAAATACAAAGCAGGATATGAAGAATATCGCTCCCTATTCAAACAAATAGAAACTTTCTCCCATCAAACCTGCTTTCTGTTAATCGGTTGGGAACAACCTAGAGAAGTTCCTCAACTCGCCGACGAAAATACTCCCATTCGCAGTTTGCAACTCACTGGTTTAGACACCGCAGCCGCACGGGAAATCCTGAGAAATAAAGGCTTAGCAGAAACCGACAACTGGGACACTCTCATTCACCGCTATCAAGGCAACCCATTATACTTAAAAAGCGTCGCAACTCTGATTCTTGAGTTAGGAATCGGCGTCACTGAGTTGTTGCAAGATGATATTATATTGTTACCTGAAGATTTGAAAGATGTTTTACAGCAGCAGTTCGATCGCGCTTCGGAAATAGAAAAACAAGTTCTCTCATTATTGGCAAAAGAAAGCGAGCCAGTCAACTTAGCAAAATTGCTCCAAAACGGACAAATCCCGCCATCAGATTTAGTAAACGCGCTGCAATCTTTATCGCGGCGATGCGCGATCGAAAAACAGGAAAGTCTTTACACTCTCCCACCTGTATTGAAACAGTATATCAAAGGGTTGTAATTAAAATCTCTGGCCCCAAATCTAACTGTGCTATCATATAATTCATAACATATTGACTCCGATCGTATGACCGCACTAACTACGGTAACAACAGCTTCACAACTCGCCGATTACATCATTTGGTTTGCAAATGATGTAGGTTCCTATCTCAGCAATCACAAGTTACAGAAACTATTGTATTACTCTCAAGCATGGTATCTAGCGTTTGAAGATATACCGCTTTTTGATGAAGATTTTGAAGCTTGGGTACACGGGCCGACTATCCGGGCTTTATTTTACCAGTACAAAGAACAATTTGGCTTTAAGCCAATTTTGAAAGAAGTTGAAAAACCCGAATTTCCGCAGAAAGTACAAGAGTTTTTAGATGAGTTATTCGACGAGTATTTTTTTCTGGATGCCTACGAGTTAGAATTGATGGTGCGTCGCGAAGATCCTTGGATTAAAGCAAGAGGAGACTTGCCAAAAGATGAACCTTCTCATGCTATTATTACGAAGGAATTAATGCGAGAGTTTTACAAAACCCGTGTCATCGAAGAAAATTAAAAAAGCAGATATACGCGGCGAGAAATCTTTATCTAGCATCAAGCGTCAAGATGTAAAAATACCGGAAGGAATTAGTTTTTCTTTCAGGTATTATCAAGATGACAAAGAGAAATTTTCAATTGGCGGTAGAGATGCTAGATATCTAGCATCTCTTTTGAGAAGGCTGCGGGATTTATCACAATTGAAAGCTCAAGAAATTATCAACAATCAAAGTAAAAGCTTGCGCTGTCACGGCATAGTTTGGCAAGATACAACTGAGCCTAATGGCTTTGGGATTCCTAATGAAGATGAGCTGGTAAATATTCCCTACCAGTTTCAAATATCTGCTAATGAATACGGCAGGGTACACGGATTTTTTAGCGAAAATATTTTTTATATTGTTTGGCTAGATCCTGACCACAATCTTTATAGTTGAAATGACTGACGATTGATAACTAAATTAATTTTTAATTGCGATCGATGCTCCGCCCCTACCAAATATCAACCATCAACTATAAGTAAGGTGCGTCGCTACTAGATGGTCGGTTGATACTTGAAATCATTGCTGGCGACGCACCCTACAACTATTAACTCTCAACTATCAACTCTCAACTCTCAACTATTTAATCTTATTTACATACCCCCACAAACTGTAATCCCGACTCAACCATCCTCGGAAAAAAGCCATCTGACTCGGATCTTCCTGCACCCGTTGGTAGCGATAAATAATCCGTTCGTTAATTATTTGCAATGCCGTATTCCTATTGTTAGCACCTTTAAGCGCAGCCTTAGTGCGAGCATCAAAAACCCCCGTTTGCGGCAATCCTAAAGCTTGCTGCAAAAAAGTAATTGAGTTGTTAATTCCAAAATTAACAGCAGTATCAAACATCACAATCGCTAAAGTCGGGTGCATCGTGCCGCTGAGACTCGAATCCCAGTAATATTTATAGATTTCCAGGAGCTCCGCTTCTGAAATTTGCGTCACGTCGAGGGGTGGGAGCCCGCGGCTGTAGCGGTAGGCGTCGTATTCCGTTTGCAGGATGCCCCTGTATGTTCTGCCACCTTTATCGGCGGGGTGATTGCTGAATCCACCTTCAAAATACAGGGTGAAATACAATGCTGTTTGAAATAACTTCTGCTGAAAACTGGCATTTTGCTGCTGTGCGAGTGTCTCGCGGGCAAAGGGTAAGGGGATGGTTAGGGTTAACAAAAGCATCCCCAGTACGAGGTTGGGTTTCCACTTGATTTTGAGTTGGCCTTGCGCCGGTTTGTTGTCGCTCATAATTTCGCCTTCACGATCGCCCGCAGTTTCGCTAAAACTGGTAAGGTGCAAAATGTAATAGATTAAACCTTTAATTTGATAGCACAAATAGGCCTCCAAATGAATCCCGATTTTCAAAATCCTTCTGAAACACCGAACTCTGAAGATGCTGCATCGCTGACGGTTGTTGCAGAACAATATTACTCTGTTGGCAATTTAGCAGAGGCGAGTGCTGCTTGCCGCCGAGCTCTGGAATTGCAGCCGGATTGGGCCCCTGCTTACGTGACGATGGGCAACGTGCAGCAAGCTACCGGGCAAATCGAGGAGGCGATGCGGCTGTATTCCGATGCAATTTCCCTGAATCCTGAGTTTGCTGAGGCTTATGCTAATTTGGGCAGTATGCTTTACAAGCAAGGGCGTTTGGTAGAAGCTATTGTTAATTACGAAAAAGCGATCGCCCTGAAACCGGATTTGGCCGCTGCTTACTGGAATTTAGCCGGAATTTTGAAGCAGCAAGGGCAATTGGAATCCGCAACTGTTGCCCAACAAAAAGCTCTCGCCATCAATCCCAATTTAGCTGAGGTAGAGTTTCACGCTAATTTGGGAGATAAATTAGCGCGGCAGGGCAAACTGGATGAGGCAATAGCGGCATGGCAAAGGGCGATCGAACTTAAACCGGATTTAGCAGAAGCTTACTGTCAAATCGGCATTATTTCGCGCTATCAAGGCAAGTTCAAACAAGCTATTCCCCACCTGCAAAAAGCGCTGGAAATTAAACCGGATTTTATTGCAGCATACCAACACTTGTGCGGCATTCTCAGGGATACTAGCGATTTGGCTGCGGCCCGACAAGCCGTTCATAAATACAGTCAAATGTGCGAAGAAACTGATAAAATAATGACAGCAATTTACTTTATCAGCACGTATCAAGTTTCAGGGCTGAATCAAATTGCTGCTGACAGATTCTTGGAGTTGGAAGCTTATTTGCAGTCAAATTTAGATGCTGCGAGCGCGCTGGAAATTAAAGCGCTTTATGCAAACTTTTTATTTAGCACTCCTTATTTGCGAGACGATCTGGCAGCAAATTCTCAACTTTACAAGTTAATTGCCGATCGATATATTGAGCAATGGATCGAAGCTCAGGCTCCCGAACCCGCTCATTACATTTTGACAGCATCCAGTCGATCGCGATCGTTAAAAATCGGCTTTTTGTCCAATCATTTCAACCGCCATTCTGTGGGTTGGTGCAGCGCCGAGATCGTGCGCGAATTGTCGGCAATATCTCCCGATTTGTATTTGTACGCCTCTGAAAGAATGGTAGCGGACGATCGCACTCAAATGTTTGAGAGTTATGGCACACTGACTTTGCCGGAGAATTACCCGAACGGACAAGCAAGTGCGACGGAAATTGCCGATCGAATTTACCGCGATGAGTTGGATGTTTTAGTAGATTTAGATTCTCTCAGCGTCCCCGTTCACGCTGAGATTCTTTACCGCAAACCCGCACGGATTTGCGTTTCTTGGTTGGGATTTGATGCGGCTTACATCTCGCCAAATCATTACTTTCTCTGCGACAAACACACTCATCCAGCAGGTAGGGAAAAATATTACAAAGAGCAGTTAATTAGGATGCCGGATTCCTTTGTTGCAGTAGCGAATTTTCAGAGATATGCGGTCGATCGAGTAGCTTTGAGAAAGTCCTATCGCATTGGCTTAGATCAAGTAGTTTTTCTGTGCGTCGCCCCAGGTAGAAAGTTCAATCGCGATTTAGTAAAAGCACAAATTGCTATTCTCAAACAAGTGCCGAACAGCGTTTTAATTCACAAAGGTTTAGGCGATCCTGCGGTGTTTGAGGGAGCTTACCATCAAGCTTGCGAAGCTGAAGGAGTTAGCAAACACCGGATTAAGTTTGTGCCGAGATTTGCTAGCGAAGAAGAACACAGAATAGTTTACGTGTTAGCAGATGTGCTGTTGGATTCTTATCCTTATAATGGAGGTACTCATACTTTAGAGGCTTTGTGGTTTAATTTGCCTGTGGTGACTAAAACAGGGGAACAATTTTTGTCGAGAATGGGTTATTCGTTTTTGCAAACTTTGGGTATTGAGACTGCTGCTTTTTCTTGGGAGGAATATGTGGAATTAGGTGTAAAATTAGGTTGTAATGTCGATTGGAGAAATGCGGTGAGAGAGCAGTTAGTTCAGTCAAAAAAAGCTGAAAGTTTGTCTCCACTGTGGAATCCGCAAAAATTTGCGGCAGATATGTATGCCGTGTTTGAAAAATTGATTAAATAGTTGATAGTAGCTGTAGGTTGGGTTGAGGCACGAACCCTCTGCTTCACTCTCGCCTAACACAATTCCTATCATTAGTAGTTGTAGGTTGGGTTGAGGCACGAAACCCAACACTATTTAAAATAAAGCCCAATTATGTGTGTCTGCTTCCTACTTCCTAATTCATCCTTCTTTTTTCCTGTGAAACCTGTAAAATTGTAACATTAAGTTGGGTTTCATTTCTCAACCCAACCTACGCAGGTTCTTGCTGTGAAACCTGTAAAATTGTAACATTAAGTTGGGTTTCATTTCTCAACCCAACCTACGCAGGTTTTTGCTGTGAAAACTGTAGAATTGTAATATCAAGTTGGGTTTCGTTCCTCAACCCAACCTACTCACTAATGAATGATGACTAATAACCTAGCAATTATTAAATTTTTGAAACAGCCGACTTCCGAAGAGTGGGTGCAACAGGCGATCGCCAATTTAGATAC
>JBOFTL010000451.1:0-1483 GCA_051652045.1 Microcoleus sp.
GTTGTCGTCACTCATGATGTGAGGGAAGGTAATTTTCAACAGGCGATCGAGGAAATTCGGCAAATGGAATCTGTGGATAAAATTGCAAGCATTTTGCGAGTTTTGTAATAAAATCCGTCCTCCAAAATGTGTGAGTTCCGCGACAAAAACCGTTTGTAGTGAGGACTTCAGTCCTCTCTTTCTTGAGGACTAAAGTCCTCACTACGAACCTCAGTTACCGACTCGATAAAGCTTAATAAAATTCGTTGGTGAGGAATTCCAAAAGGTCGCAAATTTCCCGCTTTCTCAGAGTAACAAATGCCCGATCGAATATCTTCCGGTGTCAATAACTTCATATCCCAACCTTCGTGCAAAACCAAATCCTTGACACCTACATTCAGTTGTGAGTGAAAAACGTGGCGCACCACATCTCCTTCAACATCGCAGCAAAACGGCGACACCCTGTCAGGAACCCAACCAATTTCTTCGATAAGTTCCCGCTTTACGGCATCTTCCGGCTTTTCTTCCGGTTCCAAATGCCCGCCAAACAAAGCCCAATGTCCCGGATACCTAATATTAGGAATATCGTCCCGCAACTGACAGAGAAATTTGCCGTCTCGGTGTAAAATCGCGATCGCCACGTGAATTTTAGTCATTTGAGAAGGAAGAAGTGGTAGCGGATGTTGTAGCGGATGTAGCGGATTAATTATGCTGCGTGTATCATAGTTTATACCAAATAAGTCAGATAGATAGAATCAGGAAAAAGTAAAAGGGAAGAAGGAAAAGGAAATAAGGAAGAGAGGGAGATTGAGAGAATTACCAATTTCCAACTGTCAACTGTTAATTACCCATTACCCATTACCCATTACCCATTACCTGATGGTTATTTTCCTGGTTTGGTGGCGGGAGTGCGTTGCAACTGTTCCATTTCCTCAATATAAACCTCACCTAAATCTCTGCCTGCCAAATTTTTAATTGTAATGCTTTTGTAGCGCACGTTTCCCTTCAGCAGCACTTCATATCCTTGCTGGGGCAAAGTTTCCTTGGTTAAAACCCAAATGCTGCCCGTACCATCTTTAAGTTGATAAGCGGCATTCCCGACAAACGGGGCACGATTTTCTACTTTTCCTCGGAGATAAACTTCAGCATCAACTTGCCGTTTTTGCTGGATGTCGCCAATGCTAGCAACATTCACACCGAGATTGAGTTGAGACATCGGCAAACTACCGCAACTGAGCAAACCGCCAGTTAAGATGAGCGATAACGATCCGATGCGCAATGCTTGAACCCATACTTGTTTAATTGCTGCAGTCATGAGTTAAATTATTTCAGATTTTAGATTTTAGATGTTAGATTCTAGATACTAGCTACCTTAGCAAAATTTAAGAAATCGATCGCACTTAAAAAATTCCTCCGCTACAGTCAACGCCTGCGGTTAAGCTACAATCTAAAATCGTCAGCTCCTAACCAACAGTTTACAAAATGAATGCCAAAACTGCTCGCA
>JBOFTL010000452.1:0-5157 GCA_051652045.1 Microcoleus sp.
GTTTCCGGGATTGCCTGCGGAGTCAACAGAGATGCAGGTGGTGGTGTTGGTTGAGGTGTCGCGCAGGAAGATGTCGCTGCCATTGTTGGTGTCCCCTGGCACGAGGTTGGTGGCATCAGATGAAAATGCTACAAACCGCCCATCGGCGGAGATGGAGGGGGAGGCGGAAAAGGCGTTAGTTTGATTGCCTGCTGAGTCTAGAGATACACGAGTAATGCCCATCTGTTTTCAAATGAAAAGTACAAGTTCGATCGATTGATGGGTACTCTATAGTGCTTTAAATTACAAATCAATCACCCTTTCAGGTGAGAATCGATCGCCCTTTCAGGTGATAGTTAAGTAGGACTTGATGAATTAGTCTTTATTCAATCATCCGTAAACTCAAGCCAGAGGTAGCAGTAGAAACGGGTGTATGTAATGGTTTCTCAACTGCTTTTCTACTTTTAGCATTGTTCAAAAATGACAAGGGGAAACTTCATTCCCTGGATTTCCCTGAAGTTGCTGAAACAGAGTATGAAACTGGTAATTTTTGGCAAGGAAAGCGCGGGGCAGTGATTCCGAAGAATGAACAGCCAGGGTGGGTTATTCCAGCTCATCTCAAAAGCAGATGGCAGCTAACGTTAGGAAAGAGTCAGGAGAAATTACCAGTGCTCTTGAGCGATCTCAGCCAAATTGACTTCTTCTTTCATGATAGTGAACACTCTTACGAGTGTATGTGGTTTGAGTGCTGCGAAGCGTACAAGTATCTACAACCGCAAGGTGTTTTAATGGTTGATGATATTACTTGGAATACCGCATTTAAAGACTTCTGTAAGAAGCAGAACAAGATGCCTGTATACATCGGATCCGATCTGGGCTTTTTGGTTAAGTAGCTATTAGACATCTCCTAAAAATATGATGGAAGCCTTACCCTATCTAGACAAAAACCTAATTATGGGAGATGTCTATTTGTCAACCAACCACCACTAATCGGAGTACCGATATAGTGGGGGCTTGCAAGAGCCTAGTTGACCGATCTAAGTGCGTGAAATTACGAAGTTATTTGACGGCGGATTCTAACAGTTTAATTGTACCGGAGTCGGCATCGATTTCGACTTGCAGACCGATCGGCAGTGTAAATTTATCTCGAATGTGACCTACCATCGAACCGTACCAGGCGGGAATTCCTAAAGGGCGGATGATATCGGAAAAAACTTGCTCTAATGTTAGCGATTCCTGCGGTTTTTCTGCATCGCATTTGGTACACTGTCCGAAAATGAAACCGGAAATTCGATCGAGAATTCCTGCTAATTTAAGCTGCGTCAACATTCGATCGACTCGATATACTTCTTCTCCAACTTCTTCGACAAACAAAATACAGTTGTCCCACTCGGGTAAATAACCAGAACCTACCATCGCCGCAATTACTGACAGATTCCCTCCCAGCAATTTTCCCCTAGCTTTCCCCCGGACGATCGTTTTCAAACTCACGGTTTTGTTGTTTGCTAAAGTCACTGCTTCCCCGTCAAATAGAATTTGTTTTACCGAATCTGTTGTAAATTCGCTCCAACTAGATACGCCCAACGGCCCGTGAAAAGTCACCATATTTGTTTTGGCATGAATCGCTAACAAGAGCGCGGTAATATCGCTAAATCCCATAATAATTTTTGGATTGTTGCCGATCGCGTTATAGTCGAGCAACGGCAAAATTCGACCGCAGCCCCAGCCGCCCATCCCGGTAAAAATAGCTTGCACTTGAGGATCGGTAAAGGCGGCATTGACATCGGCGGCGCGATCGACATCTTTTCCTGCTAAATAACCGTAGCGATCGTAAAAATGCTGACCTAATTTAACTTTTAATCCTAGGTTATCAACTACTTTGAAAAATTTTGTGACCTCTTTTTGATAGGTAAAAGCGGCTGGATTGATGACAGCAATTGTATCGCCGACTTGCAGGCGGCGCGGCTTAATAATAGTCGATCCGAAAAGATTGGCTTGGGCGATCGGCAACAGTTGAGTGCCGATCGCGGTCAGCCCAAGGGTTCTGAGCAGATAGCGGCGCGAGAGGATCATAATTTTTTAATAATTGCCGTAACTCAGTACAAAAAGTGTCAAATCTATGGGATAATTGTTGCCATAATTCTATAGCTAAGTGAGCAGCATTTCAATGACAACAGCGACTAAAGTACCAACAAAAAAATCTTGGGCAAAAGCTTTAGCTCTTCCAGCGAAGGAGTTTCCGCTGACTCAGCTATCTGTCAAAAGCGGTAAAATTCCCACAGGATTGCGAGGTACTCTCTATCGTAACGGGCCCGCACGCTTGGAACGCGGAGGCATAAATGCGGGACACTGGTTTGACGGTGACGGTGCGATTTTGGCAGTTAATTTTACTGATACGGGCGCGACTGGAGTGTATCGCTACGTACAAACAGCAGGATATCAAGCTGAAGAAAAAGCCAATAGATTTCTCTATACTAATTACGGGACGATCGCGCCCGGTCCCCGGTGGCTGCGGTGGACGCAACCTGTTAAAAATACTGCCAATACATCAGTTTTAGCTTTGCCCGATCGACTGTTGGCTTTGTGGGAAGGCGGGCCGCCTCACGCCCTCGATTTGCAAACTTTGGAAACGCGCGGAATTGACAATTTAGGCTGCGATCGTAGGGAATTTAGCTATTCGGCTCACTGCAAGCGCGACCCGATTACTGGCAACATTTTTAACTTTGGAGTTACTCCTGGTGTCAAGACAAAGTTGAATGTTTATAAAAGCAATTATACAGGTAAAATTGTCCAAAAAGTAACAGTTAAATTGGATGGAGTTCCGCTGGTACACGATTTTGTTTTAGCTGGAAAGTACCTGATATTTTGCATTCCTCCGGTACGGCTAAATTTAGCACCCGCCCTAGCCAGAATTAGCAGTTACGGCGACTCATTTGAATGGAAACCGCAGTTGGGAACGCAGATATTAGTTTTCGATTCGGAAACTCTGGCTTTAGTCAGCCGCAGCGAAACAAATCCTTGGTATCAGTGGCATTTTTCTAATGGTTTTGTTGGTGCTGATGGTTTGGTAAAAATCGATTTAGTGCGCTTTCCCGACTTTAAAAGCAATCAGCGTTTGAAAGAAGTAGCAACAGGTGAAACTCGCACCGATGCGGAAGGTTCTCTGTGGCGGATCTGTATCGATCCTCAAACCGGCAAAGTGACAGCAGCCGAACAATTGCTAGATAAACCTTGCGAATTTCCGGTTGTACCTGCTTCAGAATTAGGGCAAGAATCGCGCTATATTTATCTGGCAACCTGCCGTCCGGGAACGGATATTGTCGGGGAACGTTACGAAGCGATCGCCCGTTTTGACACGCTCGATCGCTCTCTCACAATTGCCGATTGCGGCGCAAATCGCTACCCCGGAGAACCCATCTACGTTCCAGATATTTCCTCCGAAAAAGGCTGGATAGTAACAGTTGTTTACGACGGCAATTCTAATAAAAGCGAAGTTTGGATCTTTGATAGCGATGAGCTTTCCCGCCCACCTATTTGCCAGCTAGAATTGCCCGGTGTTATACCTTTGGGCTTTCACGGTACTTGGAAAACTGCTGTCTGAGAAGTTTGTAAAGAAATGTTGCGAAAGATTTATTAAAATTTGTTGCAGCTTCTGGTTCCAGTTGTTAAGGTGTGTGTAGAGACGAAAAACTCATATCTAGGAGGTATGTGATTAATGCTCTATATTGCTCCAATATTCTGTGGCAGTTCTGGCGAATAGAATTCGCGGTTAGAAAGGCAAAGTCCGCCAATCCCGGCGCATAAAATTCGCTACTCCACAGGCAAAGTCTGCGAAAGCAGACTAGAGAAACAAATTGCCAATCCCGGCGAATAAAATTCGCGTTTGAACGGGCAAAGTCCGCCTTCGCGGACTAGAAAAAGAGGGAGATCGAGCTAGATTCAGTAAGATTTCCCACCTTGTTTTCCCATCTCAGGTTTGTCTGCTTGAATGAGGTTTAGCAGTCAGATCGATGACAAATTGCCGGCCGATCGAAAGTTTAGATGACTCATGCAAAAACTCTGTTTGTAGGGTGCGCAATGCGCACTTGAAACTTACTCGTACCGCATCGAACGACTTTTTGTATAAGTCATGTTTTAGTTCAACTCACGCGCGCGTTGGCAATGCAAAAGTTTTGAGTTAACTCCACAAAATTTATAACTCATAACTGATAACTCCGCGCGCGGTGAGCTTCAAATCTAGGGGGTTTAATCTATGCAGCTTCAAGGAAAAACAGCTCTGGTTACAGGGGCTTCGCGCGGTATTGGGCGATCGATCGCCATTGAATTAGCGCGTCAAGGAGTCAAACGTTTGTTGATTGTAGCGCGCAACCGCTACCAATTAATTGAATTGGCAGAGGAAATCGATGTTTTTGGAACGGAGGTAGTGCCATTAGCATTAGATTTAACTCAGTCAGTAGCGGTGAATATTGCGATCGCCCAAGCTTGGCGGGATTGCGGCCCGATTCACCTGTTAATCAACTGTGCCGGCGTCGCGCACCAAGCTTCTTTTCTGCGTTCTCCAGTACCGTTAATTGAAGAAGAAATCGCCTTGAATTTACTCGGAACTTACACGATTACCCGCTTAATCGCAAAGCGAATGGCCGCTCAAAAAGAGGGAACAATCGTCAATGTTTCGAGCTTAATGGGCAAAATTGCGGCTCCGACAATGGCAACTTATTCTGCTACTAAATTTGCCATTTTGGGATTCACTCAAGCTTTGCGCAGCGAGTTAACCGAGTACAATGTTCGAGTTGCAGCTTTGCTACCATCTCTGACAGATACCGACATGGTGCGAGACTTAGAACAATTTCGCTGGGTAGTTCCCACAACTCCCGAAAAAGTTGCCATAGCACTTGTCGCGGGATTGCAAAAAGATGCGCCGGAAATTTTGGTAGGATGGCAAAGTCATTTAGCAGTTTGGTGTCACCGAATTGCTCCTTGGTTGCTGGATTTGGTGTTGCGGATGGCGACTCCCGAACTTCGGAATAAATCGCGGGGCGATCGTAAATTGCGGGAGGCTTTAGCTAGCGGGCGATAAGCTTGTTACGGGTGGGTAAGGTGCGCGTGCGCGCACCTTATACCAAATCTGGGTTAGATATCCCTGTTATGAATCGGCGGTTGAAATCACGTTTTGTCTCA
>JBOFTL010000453.1:0-4765 GCA_051652045.1 Microcoleus sp.
TAAATCATTTATGCAATAAGTTAATATTGTTACCCGATCGGGTAAAATCGCTCGAATGCAATGCCGATTACTCGAACGCGAGATCGTTGGTATTTTTGAAAATCGATCGAATTGCATGACTCATTTAGACTTGCTATATTTAGCAATCGCTATCTCCTATGAGATCCGATCGTTCTCAATCGTTAAGTTCGCAGTCATGACTTGTGTCCTCCCAGATGTTGCGGACACAAGTTCTTACTATTAACATTTACTGCTGCTGCTGCTGTCGCTGCTGATTTTCAGTTTCGAGTTGCAGTTGCTGCTCCTGAATTCTAAGCTGCCGGTTTTCCAAATTTATTTGTCGCCTTCTGTCTTCTTCTGCTCGCTGTCTGTCTATCCGTTGCAACTCTCTTTCTAGCTGTCTGTCTTGACGTTGCTCTTCTCTATCTTCACGCTGTTCGCGAAGTTGTTGCTCTTGAATGTTCCGCTCGTAATCTCCTCCCAAAAACAATCTTTGAAAGGTTCTGATAGTTGTTTCAAACCCAGTAAAAATACTGGTAACAGAGCCGACAGCATTTGCTACTCCAACTACTGGCTGCAAGAAATTGTTGATATTATCTGCTACCCGAGTATAGCCCGATCGAGCTACCAAAATCACGTCATTATTGCGGAGAGTTGGATTATTATCTGGATTTAATCCTTGAGCAAAATCAACCTCGATCGTGCGGCGGGAAACAGTACCGTTGGGGTTCAAACGCAGCAGTTCTACCTTATCTTTTTTAGCTCGCAGTTGATTGAAACTGCCAGCAGTTAACAAAGCTTGGTGCAGCGATGTATTGGGCCGAACTTGCAACGCTCCCGGTCTGATTACTTCCCCTACAATATTAATGGCGATCGCGTTTGGAGAAAAACTTGATGTGGCAACTTGGGAAACTTCAGCTAAATCTACGGTAGCTGCTGTTGGAATAATCACGCTATCTCCTTCTTGGAGCAAAATATCTTGAGTAGCGTCACCTTTTTGCAGCAAATCCCACAGATTAACCATAATAGTTTGTTCCTCACCACCTCGGACTCGGCGGCGAATTTGCACGCGGCGAATGTCAGCTTCTGTGGTAATACCGCCGGCAATTTTGAGGGCTCTAGTGATAGTTGGCAAACCTACAACTGCACCTTGTTGCTGGTCGATCGAAACAAAACTCAACTCTGTTTGTTGGTTAGTCGATCGCACATCAGAAGCAAATACAGTATAAGGCCCCGGACGGTTCACTTCTCCAACAATTACTACCCCAATTGGTTTAGTAATATCAGCGGAAAAATTAGCACTTGCCCGATTGCGCACTTCTTGAGTATTTAAGGCGCTTGCTGTCGGGACAAAAATCGTATCGCCATCTCTAATTGTCACATCTTGGCGCAAATTTCCCGTGTCTAAAAACTCCTGTAAATTCACAGTAATTACTTGTTCCGGTCCTCCGAGTCGGGGGCGGCGAATTTGCACGCTGCGCATATCTCCTGCTGATGTCACGCCCTTAGCAAGTTGCAGCATTTCCATCAAAGTTGGAAATTTTACTCCTCCTCCAGTTCCTTCTCTAACTGGATTAATTTTGTAGGAACCCGGACGGGTAACTTCACCGGCAACACCTATATTTAAAGGTCTAGCAGCCATCAATGTTACCGTAACAACAGGAACGTTGATGAAAGGTTCGTATCGCCTCGTAATTACTTCAGCGGCTTGTTGCAAAGTCAAACCTTGAATGGAAACGCTGCGAATTATCGGCAAATTCAGCGTGCCGTCAACCAGCACTTGATATTCTTTACTAAATTCTGGAACTCCGACAATATCCAAAGAAACTCGATCGCCCGCTCCTAAAGTGTAAGCTGCTTCTTGCACGAGGGAACCTACATTGCCACTCGGGAGGCCGCCGGGAGGCGGTGGCGGCACTCTCATTCTGTTTTGATTGGGGGCGGGTGCGGGAGGCCTGGGAGGACGCGGTTGGGCCGTACTCGGGAGCGAACTACCCAGCAGTAAAAGAGCTGATAAACTAATAGTTGTAGCGTTTTTAACGGTTTTTTTCATCTGTCTTCCCCAGTTGCGGCCTGCCAGCATCGAGAGTGGTTCTGGTGTCCAGTTTAGCCTTGCTGCGATTGAAAATCCATACTAAATTTCGCGAAAAAGGTTGCCGTATTGTTAGCAGCGATCGCAGTTTCTAACTTCATCTGGCATTTCGGACAAGCCCCGTGGATTGCGATCGCGCTTGCATTCTCATTTGCATTATATGGATTGTTTCGCAAACTAATTAAAGTAACGCCGATCGTCGGTCTAACGGTTGAAACATTGTTAGCAACACCGATCGCGCTGCTTTATATCGGTTACGCCAGTGCAACCGGAACCGGACATTTTGGCTCTAGTTGGCAAGTGAGCTTATTGTTAATCGGATGTGGAATCGTGACCGCACTGCCGCTCTTGTGGTTTAACAAAGCTGCAAAGCACTTACAGCTTTCGACCTTGGGATTTTTTCAGTACATTGCACCGAGTCTTCAGCTATTAATTGGAGTTGCATTGTATCGAGAACCCTTTACAGCGATTCATGCAGTCACGTTTTTACTGATTTGGAGTGCGATCGCGATCTTCTTAATCTCATCGTTGAGAAAGCCTCTGCACATTTGAACAGCCGACGAGCGCCTTCACTCCATCCTGAGAGAGGTTTCGAGGGAATTGAGGATGTCCGTAAGAATTGGTCTGGCATCTTCCACGCCATCCCAGACTTTCACTCAGAGTTGCTCCGTTCGGCAGTTGAGGGTGATGCGGCTTGGGCTGAGTGGCATTGGTTCGGCACCCATCGCGATGGTATGCAGTTTGGTATGCGCGGCGTGACTATTCTTGGTGTACAAGCGGATCGGATCGAGTGGGCACGCTTGTATATGGAACCTGTATCAGCGAGTAGCGAATAATCCGTAAACTCAGCAGGAGATTTCATTCGATGGCGGATATACAGCGAGTTAATTTTCAATCGTTAATGGTGGATTCACAGCGAACCGATCCATTTCAAGAAAGAACAAATGGGCTTGATTTTCAGATCGCAACTAAAGGACTTATATGTCAACTTGTGTCTTAGTTCATGGCTCCTGGCATGATGGTTCTGCTTGGAAACCAGTCATTGACCATTTAGAAGCCAAAGGACATCAAGCTTTTGCTCCTACGATCGCGGGACATGGTAAAGGCGTAGATAAAAATGTTAACCATGCTCAATGTACGCAATCGATCGTCGATTACATTTGTTGAATTTCCAGCAATTCAGGAATCGTGACAAACCGATATCCCTGCTTTTTCAAACCAGCAATCATATCAGGTAAAGCCTTAACAGTACGAGTGCGATCGCCCCCGCCATCGTGCATTAAAACGATCGCTCCCGGATGCGCGCCCTTCAATACATTATTCACAAAAGCTTGCGGTTTAGCTCTCGGATCTGTATCAGCAGAAGTTACCGACCACATTACCACAGAATAATTTTGTTCCTTAGCATATTGAGCCAAACCATTATTTAAAACTCCTCCCGGCGGGCGGAAATAAGAAGTTTTAACTCCTGTGGTTTTGTAGATGATTTCAGCAGTGCGATCGATTTCGCTAGCTGCTGTTGCCGCATCCATCGAGTGATACCAGTGATGCCAAGTATGATTGCCGATCGCGTGACCTTCAGCTACCACTCTCCGCGCAATTTCTGGAGAATTTTCAATAGATGTACCGATCCAAAAAAATGTTGCTTTCACATCATTTTTCTGGAAAATATCTAGCATTTGTTCCGTCGTTTCCGGCCACGGCCCGTCATCAATAGTTAAAGCAATTACTTTCTCAGAATCCTTGACTTTAGCCTCAAACATAGTCTTGCTTTGAAACTCTTGGGGCGGCACGAAAGTCAAGAGTTTTTCCCTGGATTCCAATACAGTTAGGAAGTTTGCAATAGCGCGATCGAGATTAAAATTAGTGCGATCGTTCCCCGCATTTTTTACAGTTAAAGATTGGTTAATGTTTTGTACCTGCGTCGCATCAGTCGCCTGCAAAGCAGGTTGATTTCCCGGCAGCAGACTGCCGATAATAAAGCTAATAGCAGTGGCTGCAAGGGCGATCGCCAAAAAACGCCTTCTTTTTTGCAATTTTTGCAACAGATGATTGATAGTCACTTGAGATATTGTTCGCTTCGGTTACACTGCGAAATATGATAATAGGAATCGCGGCAAAAAGAAACCAAATTTTTTATAAAAATTAGAACTTACGCATGATATAGCAACCGCCAAGGCGGTTAGGATGCAAGATGTATAGCCTTTCTCAGGTAGATGAGGTACAATAACAGCAGTGGGTAAACCAATTCCAGAGGTCTTGTTCATCAACTTGCTCAAAAGCGATTTGGATGGCTGATGATAATTCTTTATAAGTTCTCGCGCCCAAAGTACGGAGAATACTTTTAACCTTAGAACAAAAATTTTCAATTGGGGAGAAGTCAGGAGAATAGGGGGGAAGAAATATCAAAGAAGCTCCGGCTTTTTTAATGGCTTTTTCTATTTCTTCTCCCTTATGAATGCCATAGTTATCCATTAATACACAAGCGCCTTTCCAAAGTACGGGGACGAGCTTTCTGATAATAAAAGCCTCGAAAGTGACATACTCCCACGTCAAGCGAGTACGCTATGACGCGGGCATCTTTGCAGCCCGATGAAGGGTATACAAAATTTCCTTCACGGTACTGTTATCCATAGTTCCGACTACAGAAAGATTCCCGTTACGGCGTTTTAT
>JBOFTL010000454.1:0-2610 GCA_051652045.1 Microcoleus sp.
AATGAGATGTGGGCCGAACGTTACCGTCAGGGATATATCACTGCTTGCAACGATTCCCAAACACCAGATATTAATCCCTGCTATGCCGACTTTCTGGCACAGATGCAGGTACGGGCAAATCTGTGTGTTGGCATTCTGGGGGACGATCGAATCTGGGGATTAATCATCGTGCATCACTGTCAGACAACTCATGTATGGCAGCAGTTTGAAATCGATTTACTCAAACAATTGGGCTTGCAAATTGGCATTGCTCACCAAAAAGCCAACCTTTATACTCAATTAGAAGCTGAGCTTGTAGAACGTCGCCTTGCTGAACTTGCCTTGCAGCAAAAATCACAAGATTTGCAACAAACATTACTTGACTTACAGCAAACTCAATTGCAAATGATTCAAAGCGAAAAGATGTCGGCCTTGGGTAACTTAGTGGCTGGTGTCGCCCACGAAATTAATAATCCCGTTGGCTTTGTTTCTGGCAACCTGCACGAAGCCCAGCAAAGCGTAAAAGATTTAGTAGAACATCTCAATTTATATCGATCTCGCGCCCCAGAAACAGAGATTGCCAACCATGCCGAAGATATCGATCTAGACTATATCATCGAAGATTTGCCCAAAACGATCGACTCGATGAAAGTAGGGTGCGATCGCATTAAAAATATTAGCATCAGCCTCAGAACTTTTTCGCGTGCCGATACCGATCGCCCCGTAGCCTGCAATATCCACGATGGGATCGATAGCACGATTATGATTCTCAAACATCGCCTCAAAGCTAACGAATCTCGCCCTGAAATAGCCGTCATCAAGGACTATGGCGATTTACCTTTGGTCAAGTGCTTTGCCGGACAGTTGAATCAGGTGTTTATGAATTTGTTGGCAAATGCGATCGATGCTTTAGATGAAAGTAATCAAGGGAAAAAGTATGCCGAAATTGCTAATCAGATTACCATTAAAACCGAGTTATCTACCGACAAAAAACAAGTAATAATTCGGATTCAAGATAACGGGATTGGGATCGGAGAAGAGGTGCGATCGAAGATTTTTGATGAGTTGTTTACTACGAAAGGCGTGGGTAAAGGAACCGGATTGGGATTGGCGATCGCCCGTCAGATTGTAGTAGAAAAACATGGAGGAAAAATCGAGGTTAATTCTGAAATTGGCAAAGGTACTGAGTTGGTCTTGATTTTGCCAATCTGCGCTGGTAATAGTAACTAAATTTGTGCTAGTCTTGCCTCAAGAGCGATCCTCTTCGAGAGCTTTCCTACCCTTCGGGAACGCCCTCGGCGAACCTATCGCTGTGCTAACGCTAACGCGAGATCGCTCTGCTTCTCTCTCAAGTATGTCAATTGAGAACTCAGAACTCCGCAAACATTAAGTCGGAGGCTCGGAGGGTAACAGGAGCTTTAGGTGGCGTAAGTTTGACATTAAGCTATTTTCATCACATGATAAATTTTGCAGCGATCTGTATCACATCAAAAATCAAACATCAAAAATTTTGAGTAAATTAGAACAAAAACGCGATCGTAACTAGGTAGGGAAAATTTTATGCTAAAACTGTCAGGATATGAGATTATCGAACAAATTTATGCAGGCTCTCAAACTTTAGTTTATCGAGGGCGGCGGTTGAGCGATTGCCAAGAAAGCGATCGCCAAAAAGTTGTCATTAAACAATTAAACAATCCCTATCCCAGCTTCAACCAACTGTTGCAGTTTCGCAACCAGTATACCATTGCCAAAAATCTCGAACTGACCGGAATTATTCGCCCCTACAGCTTAGAATCTGCCGGCAACAGTTATGCCTTGGTCATGGAAGACTGCGGCAGCGTTTCGCTGCGAGACTATACTCGCGATCGCAGGCTGGCGATCGCAGAAGTATTAGAAATCGCCGTGCAAGTCGCCCAAATCCTCCACGAATTACATCAAAATCGAGTCATTCATAAAGATATTAAACCTGCCAATATTCTAATTCATCCAGAGACTAAACAAGTTAAATTAATCGACTTTTCTATTGCTTCTCTCTTACCAAAAGAAACCCAAGAAATTAAAAATCCCAACGTCATTGAAGGTACTTTAGCATATTTAGCCCCCGAACAAACCGGACGGATGAACAGAGGAATTGACTACCGCAGCGATTACTATGCCTTGGGAGTAACGTTATTTGAATTATTAACCGGACAATTGCCTTTTCGATCGACAGATCCGATGGAGTTGGTGCATTGCCACATCGCGAAAATGCCGCCTGCATTAGGTAACAGCGAAGAAATGCCTTCAGTTTTAGCAGATATCGTGATGAA
Organism: Microcoleus sp.; assembly: GCA_051652045.1. Classification (GTDB taxonomy): domain Bacteria; phylum Cyanobacteriota; class Cyanobacteriia; order Cyanobacteriales; family Microcoleaceae; genus Microcoleus. Next base: position 2,289 of record JBOFTL010000454.1, read on the forward strand.
ACTGATGGCGAAGAATGCTGAAGATCGCTATCAGAGTGCGTTGGGCTTAAAGTATGACTTAGAGATCTGTCTGCATCAACTAAAAGAAACGGGTAAGATTGAAGCGTTTGAGATTGGGAGGCGGGATCTGTGCGATCGCTTTACTATCCCCGAAAAACTCTACGGACGAGAAAGGGAAGTACAAGCGTTATTAAATGCCTTTGAACGAGTTTCGCAAAAACAGACCGAACTAATGCTAGTCGCGGGATTTTCCGGGATTGGGAAAACTGCGGTGATCAATGAAGTTCATAAACCGATTGTGCGGCAACGAGGCTACTTCATA
>JBOFTL010000455.1:0-3326 GCA_051652045.1 Microcoleus sp.
GCTTCCCGGCATCGCGATCGCCACTACAGGTACTTTAGCATCCAACAGGGCGATCGGACCGTGTTTCATCTCTCCGGCGGGATATCCTTCAGCATGAATGTAACTGATTTCCTTCAGTTTCAAAGCTCCTTCTAAGGCAATCGGAAAATTAATTCCCCGCCCCAAAAAGATAAAATCTTGAGTTTCTGTAAACTGGTGGGAAAGTTCTTCTACATACTGTTCCTGAATCTCCAAAAACTTTTCAATTTCGGCCGGCAACTGTCGCAAACCAGCAATAATTTCCGCCAGTCGATCGCTCTTGACTGTTTTTCGTTGATGTGCTAAATCTAATGCCAAGAAATAGAAAGCCATCAACTGAGTGACAAAAGTTTTAGTCGCCGCAACCCCAACTTCTATACCCGCGTGAGTGTGAATAATGTTAGGGATTGTATGGGCGATCGAGCTTTCAGTCCTGTTAGTAATGCCCAACATTCGCGATCGAAACTTATCCGTCAAACCCGCACGGCGCTGCTGTTCCATCCCCAAAGCAGCCAGCGTATCCGCAGTTTCTCCCGACTGAGTAACGCCAATTATCAGAGTATTAGCCGTCAGCGGTGCCGGCGCGTAACGGTATTCCGAAGCATACTGCACCGCAGTCGGAATATCAGCCAATTGTTCCAGCAAATATTTGCCAATTAGCGAGGCGTGCCAGCTCGTTCCGCAGGCCAAAATTGAAATTTGTTCGACATCCGCCAAAAGTTCCTGTGGCAGGTTTAAATTGATGGGAGAACTCGCACTTTCAGGATGCCAATCGCTGTTTAAATAGGACTCCAAACAAGCACGAACTACAGCGGGCTGTTCGTAAATTTCCTTGTGCATGAAATGTTTGAAGCCCTGTTTTTCCACAGCAACCGGACTCCAACCCAACAGGCGCGGGCTTTTTTTCAGCCTCTCTCCTGCAAAGCTGTAAACTTCAACTCCCAGAGGAGTAAGCCTTGCCACTTCGCAATTTTCCAAAGACAAAACAGCGCGGGTATGAGATACTAATGCTGGCGTATCGGAAGCGCAGAAAAATTCCCCCGCACCGAAACCGATCACCAAAGGAGCTTGCTGTCGGGCAACAATTAATTGATCGGGAAAATCCGCACAAATAACGGCGATCGCAAAGCCTCCTTCCAATCGATTTACTGCCTTTAAAACTGCATCCAAAAACGACTCATCCGCTAGGTCATCTTCCTTCTTCCTTTTGTTTTCTGCCAAAATATCGGCAAGCAAATGAGGGATAACTTCAGTATCGGTATCTGAGACAAACTTATGCCCTTTTTTTTTCAATTCTTCCCGTAACTCGCGATAATTTTCGATAATTCCATTTTGAACTACTGCAATGCGCCCGTTATTATCTAGATGGGGGTGAGCGTTATATTCTTCAGGTTTGCCGTGAGTTGCCCAGCGGGTATGGCCGATGCCGATAGAAGCTGGAGTTTCCATCCCATCTAATTTTTCCCGGAGGTTGTGCAATTTGCCTTTGGCCCGGATGCAAGTAATTTCCCCTTCCCAGATTGTAGAGAGGCCCGCTGAATCGTAACCCCGGTATTCCAATTTTTCCAATCCAGCTAGCAAAATCTCGCTAGCTGCTTGCGTGCCGATATAACCAACAATTCCGCACATTTTAGATACTGCTCCTGCTTAGCGATCGCAATAAAACCCAAGTTTTATTATTGAGGGCTCGCGCACTATAATGCCAAAAACCTTTGGAGCATCCCACAAACGCATAATTTTCTCTGCTTCCCGTCGCAGAATGCAGATTCCGCAACAAAAAGAGGGGGCAATTTTCATCGCCCCCTCTCCCGCGTCTGCAACCCGACAAGCGTACTTACAGCTTTTTAGTAAGCTAGACCCATACTGCGGGTAGTTTCCGCTCCCAGGTAAACCCGGATGCTCAGAAAATCGGTAGGGCACGCAGTTTCGCACCGCTTGCAGCCTACACAGTCTTCTGTGCGGGGAGATGAGGCAATCTGTTGAGCTTTGCAGCCATCCCAGGGCACCATCTCCAAAACGTCAGTCGGACAAGCGCGGACGCACTGAGTGCATCCAATGCAGGTATCGTAAATTTTGACTGAATGAGACATTGAACAAAGGCTCCAAACGAGTCATCAAAAATTTGCTGCCTCTGCGAATTAACGGATTTGGCGGCGGTAGACGCCGCTTGTGCCGGCACAGAGAATTAAAGGTTAGTCTACCGCAGTGCTTGGAAGCACTTTGCGAAAAAGCGACAAAACTTCACAGTTATTCGAGGCGCGAGTCGATCGAAATTGCAAGTGTTGACAAATCTGCCGGGATATTATATCAATCCTTGCAGGAGTCGTAAATTTTTGACCCCACCCCAACCCTCCCCTTACTAAGGGGAGGGAGTAAGAACTTCACAAATGATTTAGGATTGCTATATAAGTAGGGCGGGTTTAGTATTATAGGTACAAGGAAGTTAATTTATATAGTTAATTGAAAATATAGTTCAAGTGTTAGCAATTACAGATTATATAGATAGTTTAGCTGAAGCAGAAAGTCGATTTGGGCTGTCTCGTAATGATGAGCCATCATTTTTTACTGAACGATCGATCGATTTACCAGAATTAACTGCAGCAGAACAACAAAGATTAAATCTAATTAAACAACGTTACCTTTACCACTGCCAATACGGGAATTTGCTAGAAAATGCCGTCAATTTCATTGTCATTGCTCCCTTACTTGAACTGGCTGGATTCTACGATCCACCATTTCGGTTGCGTTCTGAAGCATCTGTTCGATTGGAAATAGAAGATAGAGAGCGAAAAGTTTACCAAGGGCGCATCGATAGCCTCATCGTTCAGGAACATCTTTGGATTATTTTAGTGGAAGCCAAACGCACCTCATTCAACATAGAGGTTGCCCTACCCCAGGCACTTGCTTATATGTCCGCTAATCCCCAGCCGCAACAGGCAACCTTTGGTTTAGCTAGACAGGCGGGAATCCCCAGCCCATAATTTTTGATTTGGGGTGGGATGAAAGCCGCGCGAGGTGAGGATTCCACCCGATCGCCATCCGACAATCGTAGATCTTGGGAGCGATTGGGTGGATGACGAGACGAGCAAAAGTGTAATAATTCTGGTAAAATTCTCATATCTGGAATCGCAGAATAACAATCTAGGTCTAGACAAAAAAGCTTTCATGTGACAAGTGGGGCCCGACGTGTTCCTCACTATAAAACGCCGTAGAGGGAAAGAAGGAGTACCTTGAAGGAAGATCTTGATATCCTTGACCGGACTCAGATGCCTACAACATACCGCTTGCGGTTGGTGTAGGAGCGTCAC
>JBOFTL010000456.1:0-3042 GCA_051652045.1 Microcoleus sp.
CCAGGTAGCTCGAGCTCAGAACGCCTACGGAGCAACGGCTTATTCTCCTTCTACTGACGCTACAGGTATTAGTTGGGATCACCCTTCTGAGAGAGCGGCATTAAATGCAGCTATTGCTGCCTGCAACAAAGAAACCGGAGGTGCTAACGATTGCGAAGCACTGACATCAAATACTAATAATTGCGGGGCGATAGCAGTAGGTGAGGGAGGTGCCGGCGCTGGCTGGGATGATGATAAATCGGGTGCTGAAGCTCAAGCTCTTGCTGCTTGCAGTCAGCTCAAGGGTGGCAACTGCCAAGTCCAGCTTTCGGCGTGCAATGACTAATTGTAAGTTCATGGGAATATAAAACCCATTTGATATTTATTTCTGCCACCGCAAACATCAAATAGTGAGGAGTAATTACACAGTGTCTATCAAATCCTGCTATCACCGAATCGCAGTTGCTTGTGCCTTATCTGTGCCCGTTATAGCACTCAGCGTCGAAAGTGCTTTAGCTAATGCTGTTTCCTTTACGCTGATTAACAAAACGGGTCGAGTTTTAGAAGAGTTTTATGCTTCGCCTCCTAGCGTTAACGACTGGGAAGAGGATATATTAGGCAGAGACGTGCTGCTGTCTGGAGAATCTGCTACGATTACGATCCAAGACGGACGTGAAGACTGTCTTTACGATTTTAAAGGCGTTCTCGGACCCAGTGATGACGGTAGTGTCGGTCGCGGAGAATTGATTGAGTCTGGCGTCAATGTTTGCGATGGCGGTAGTTACGAATACTACGATCGGTAAATCGATCGAATGTTACGATTTGAATGCACCATCTTTAAGGTGCGCAAAGCACACCCTACATAGTGGATGCGTTCAGGATTTTGATTGTTAAACAAAACTCTCAAAAAAACTCGATCGAGCTTTTTTTGAGAGTTTTATCTGTTAAAAATACTCCCCGTATTTTATAGATGTAGGTACGCGAACTACATCCGGCAATCAAGCCTGCGAATCTCCGATTTCCGAAGGAACGGGATCTGGTGGGAGCAAACTTTCCAATCTATCTTTAGACCAGTATTCGGTAGGATAGGCAACTGCAATAATATCAGAGAGGCGGATCAGCCAGGTAACTTGTCCGTAAGCATCGCTATTTTCCCCGTGTTCGTTAGGGGGAACTATGACTAAAATTTCCGCAAACCCCCCAAATAAATTAATCGGAATACCTCCCAAACTGCTATTATTTGTTTTAATCCAGACTTTACTGCCCCGATCGAGAGCTTCTTGCAGTCGCTGAAAAAGCAAACTAGGTGTTTTTACCTGGGACTTTTTGACTTTCGACTTTTTTCCCATAGTTTTAAGAAGTTAAAGTAGGTGTACGGTGAATGGTACGGTGAGTCGAGATGGGGCGAGATCGCTCTTTGATATTGAATTTGGTATTGTAACGGACTCAACCACAAGAGACGATCGCCCGGTCGGCACCCTACCACTCTAGTCTATAAGAAATTGCCGCACTGCGATCGTCATAACAATTTAACAGCCAAATCGGTAAATGAGCTGCGATCGAGTTACCGATTAGCGTTACCTGCATTTATATAGTATCCGAATGCTGTACGATCTGCGAAATCTTTACCAACACTTTAAATAAAACAATGGACTGGCGAAAGCTCATTCATCCAAACCAGAAAAAATCAACAGCTCGATCGGCAGCTTCTGAAACTCAATTGTCTGTAGAATTTTTACTGGGGCTGTTTGCTGCGGGATGGACGCAACAGCAGGTGTTAGAAAAATATCCAGCCCTTACAGCAGAAAAGTTGCACGCTGCTTTAGCTACTGCAGATCCGCAGTTAGTGTCTGCTATTGCCAGTCCAGAATTATTAGAAATTTTAGCAGCAGGAAGCAGGAATCAGGAAGAAAAAAGAACTATGCAATAATCACAATCGATTGAAGAAATGCAGCGGGCTGTTTTAGACTAAAGGGCGAGGAGGAATTTTAGATTTTCGATTGTTGAGAGTTTCGATACACTTCAAAAGTATCGATAATGCCCGATAATCTGCCAGTTAAATAATACATCTTCCAGTCGAGTGCCTGCACCGATATTGTGCACGATCGCCAGCCTTCCTGAAGTCGATCGCACGTTACTAACTATGCCGATATGAGACTCGCCACCACCCAAATCCCATGTTACTAAATCCCCTGGCTGATAATTAGCTGCATCGCGAGTAACGGGTAATGATTTACCTTTTCTTTTCAAGAAAACCATCAAATTAGGAACTCGGCGGTGGTCGATATTGCGATCGGTAGTTGTCAAATTCCAATCCTTTGGATATGCTGTAAAATTCTGGCGCATATCTTCGTGTACTTCTTTTTGTAAATCAACTTTTACTTGCCGAAATGCGCGAATTATCACATCAGTACACACCCCTGTATTCATCGGTACATCGCCACCGGGATAGGGAATTGCGACATAGGAAGGATCGTAGGAATTGGTAATTTTAGTTTGGGCGATCGCATTTTCAATAACTTGACGGATTGTTGGGGAATTTACGGTAACAATTTCAGAACTTTTCTGGACAGTTGGAACGGAATTTTGCTGGATTTGTTTTGGCAATTCGCAAGCAGCAATACAGAAAGAAATAATAATTAGAATAGGTTGAAATTTTTGAGATAAATATGGCACGATTTTACTCAAGTTATATCAAAGGTAATTGGTAATTGCTAATTGGTAATCGATCGACCTTGTACCTAAATTACCTAAGAATGGATATATATAACAAGTAAGGTGCGCACTGCGCACCCTACAATTTGCTACTAAAAATTGCTACGATCTCACCAGCGATAGCTACTCGATCGTCAACATTATTCTATTCATTAAGTCCGGCTGTTTGAGATTGAACAACTTTTGTTTTAGCTCTCTTTAATGCTGTCAATAAACGACTTGAATTAATCGGCGATCGCAGTAGATAAAGCTTTTCTAACAAACTTTCTAATTCGGTTTCGGAAATCAAAATTGCATTGTCACCACGAGGCATAGTAATAATTATTACTTCCCCATCTTCCACAGCGC
>JBOFTL010000457.1:0-1920 GCA_051652045.1 Microcoleus sp.
CATTCACGTTTTTGCAGCATCAAATTATCTAGATCGTCAAATCGATCGCGATAAAAGTCTTCTGCAAATTCTAAGCTTTTATCCAAAAGCGCGATCGTTTCCACAATGCTATCTTTACTCCCCTTAACGGGATTTTTTCCTAAAGAACAACGGATGCCTTCAAGAGCCATGCGATCGAACTTACCGTAACAGTAATAGCCGCTGCTGACGATGGTATAGCCGAGCTTTTCAATGCGTTCGATCGTCGCTTGTCGGGAAAATCCTAAGTGATAGTGTTCGTGTTTTTCCCAAGCTAACTTGCGATGGTATTCAATCTCTGGTTCGAGTTCCGGGCGTTCGTTAAAATGCGGAGTATCAACATACAGATACCCTCCAGGCTTAACTGCATTTGCCATTAAAGATAAAGCAGAAAAGTAATCTTCAATATGTTCTAAAGTTTGAATTGAAAATACAAAATCAAATTTTTGATTCGTTATCGCCTTAGAACAATCTCCCTCAATAAAATGCAATCTATTGCAAGAGTCAAACAAGGTTTTTGTTTGATTGGGAATGTATTTAGAGCTGATATCGTGGCAAAAAACCTCGGTGTTGGGAAGTAATAAAGCTAGCGCGGCTTCGTGAGAACAACTTCCAGAACCAAAGGAGCCGATCGTTTCAAAATCAATACTAATATCACCCAACCTTCTAACCATAGGCACCCAAGAAAGCAACAAGCGAGCTAGGGTAGATAGATGAAACTGACCCCAGTATTCAATCAAAGTAGAGGTCATCATTTCCGTGAGATGATATTTCGTTTTGGGTGCGGTTTGTAGGTTGGTCATGAGAGGTTATATCTATTGTTAATACGGTGGAAGATCGATCGATTATTTTGCATCAACTCGCCAAGCGAAAGCAAAAATTTTAAAATAGAGAGTCCAGTTTTTGTCCTGGGCGAGATCGGAAATCGACCAAGGCCAAGCGCGAAAAACTCGATACTCCCAATGAGGTTTGGGAAACGCTACGGAGAGGTAAGATAAAACCAACTCAGGAGTCATTTCTTGCTTGTGATGGTGCGAGTTGGTACTGTTAGGACGAAAATCTTTAAAATGGTCTGGAACCCAGCGGCATCCTACGGTATCGCCAGCAGCTTTAAGATTTTGCCAATATTCAAAATTGGGAGTTGTCAGGGCAAACATTTTCTTTGTATTGCGGGCGCAAAACTCAAAAAAACTTGCAGAATCAGCAGGTGTGATGTGTTCGATTACTTCCATCGCCAGTACAAAATCGCTAGCAAGATCGCGTTTTGTGGTGAATGGATTGACAGCTTCGACTCCTTGTTTTGCTAAATTAGCTAAAATTGCTTCATCTGTTTCAGCCCCGATGTAAGTTGGCCCATTAGCAGCAGAAAACTTCTCAAACCAGGATTTCATCGGTCTGCTGCCGCATCCGACATCCAAGCAAGAAGCAAGTTTAAAATTAGTTTGTTTGACGAGCGTGCTAATTAAAGGTTCGATGCGATAACCGGAAAATGTATCTATTTCTGGTTTTTCTAAGGGTAAATTTTCTGGTTTTACGACTGTCGAAACTTCTGTCATTTCAATTTCCTTTTTTTGTGAATCTTTTATACTAAATCCAACTGGTTAACACCGCGTTCCGTAAAGTTTTTAGCAATGCTTGGCGCGCGATCGAAATTGTTCGTAGTAAGGACTTCAGTCCTTAAGGTTCGTAGTAAGGACTTCAGTCCTTAAAGTTCGTAGTAAGGACTTCAGTCCTTAAAGTTCGTAGTCATACCAGTTCTCTAAAAGTCTGCTACAATCTTTGACCCCCCCTCACCCCCCCTTCTAAAGGGGGGGGACAAGAACACTGTTGCATTCTTTTTTAAAATTGGTATAAGGACTTCAGTCCTTAAAGTTCGTAGTAAGGACTTCAGTCCGCAGCGAA
>JBOFTL010000458.1:0-3633 GCA_051652045.1 Microcoleus sp.
AGTTGCTACAACGGGGGGGACCCCACGCCAGTTGCTACAACGGGGGGGACCCCCGCAACGCACTGGCTGCGCAACGCACTGGCTCCCCTTATAAAGGGGGGGGACAAGAACACTGTTATTTCGTTTAAAATTGGTATAAGCGAGCGTGAAACAGAATCGCGTCCATCCAGCGTTGCTTGTCCCAACCTGTAGCGAGAATCAGGAAATGACCTGAATCCGTGAAAGTTAAAGAATAAAATCTAGAAACTAACCCTCGTTATGCTCTTTGCGCGCTTTTTTGTGGTTAATAACGTAGACCCCCCAAGGAAGCCGAATTCCTGTCAGCGCAGTCAGTCGCAAGCGAGCGTGTTCGGGATTTGACGCATCTAAATCCGTCCAACTGAGGTTAGTTTGGTGCAAATTTGCTTCAGCTAAATTAGTACCGTTGAGATTAGCCCAACTCGCATCAACATAGCTGAGATTAGCACGGCTTAAATTGGCTCGTTCTAAATCTCCGCGACTTAAATTAGCTCCTTCTAAATCAGCTTTGTGGAAGTTGCAGCCAATGGCGCGAATACCGTGCAAGTCAGCTTGATGCAATTTGGCGCTGGCGAAGTTAGCACTTTCCGCGCGAGCCAAACTCAGTACCGCCCAACTGAGATTAGCTAGGCTGAAATTAGCCTCTGTTAAGTTAGCTTTTGAAAGGTTTGTTCCTTCTAAATTAGCTTTCCACAGTACAGTCCCTTGAAAGTTAATTTCTGAAAGATTCATGCCACTTAAATCGACTCCTGTGAGATTCGTATTGTTGAAATCCCTTTGTCCTCGATCGAATTCGTCGCGAAACTGCGCGGTATTCATTTGTCTGCGGTTAGAAGTTGCATTAAAAGATGTCATCATGGCTGTTTTCCTGAATGATTTTGAGTCGATTGAGTTGACAGCCACTCTGGGAATTGGAGAGTGGCTAAAAGTGAGACATTATCAGTACGATTTGGGAGTAACAAACTTGGTATCGCCTGCGATTTTGCGCTGCATTGCTTGCTGGAGGAAGTTGCCTAACAAGTCAGCGGCACTGGGAGCAAATTCCAGGTATTTGTGCAGTCGGTAGAAGTTGCCGATTGCGTCTTCTGCCGGCACGAATTCTTTAGTAAGTTCGCGAATTCGCAGGTGTTCGGCAAGGTATTGACGGATATATTTTAAATCGTTGATAGATTTGCGAAGGTCTTCGGCTTCTATTTCTTCTGGAGTCGATCGCGATTTCCAGAATCGGAACGGTGGTTGAACTGCGTGCTTTTCGGCGGTATCGAGCAGGTATTCTGCTGCTTTGAGGAAGCGCTGAATTTCTTCCCGGATTCCCGATCGCACTTCTTGTTCGATGTCGTCTGTGAAATGTTTCTGGACAAGTGCATTAGTCAATACATCCAGTCGCTTTTGAATTGCTTCAGAAGCTGTCCGAATGTCAGTTTGTGCCAGTTGCAGGTTTTCCAAAAAAATGTCGCAGTGATTTGGAAGGATTTGAGTTCCTTCGGGCGAATTTTCAACTGCATAAACTTGGTCTAGGTACTGTACCAACTCCGGGTAATCAGTGCGTCCAGTTTTCTTAACTTCAGCGATGTAAAGGCTTAGCAGGCGGATTTTGTACTCTAATTCCGATGTAGATGGCTGCGACTTAGAGGGCAGCGTTTCTGAGTCTGGAACTAAGGAAATATGGGTTTTGGTCGAGTTAGTTTGTTGTGGGTTGAGCATTGTTGTTTCTTGGGTAATGGGCGATCGCTAATTTTTTAGGTGGGGCTGCTGCAATTAGTTGAAATTTCTGTCACTATCGCTGTTAGATTGGGTGCGGATCTCCGCAGAACTTTTTGCCTCGGCTGTCAGTTCCCGGCGGCGTTCTTCCAACCAGAAGTCTCGCTGATTCTTAACTGCATCGTTGAAGGATTTTGCGGTATCCTCGCGAAAAGCAAGGGCGATCGTCATCGCGCAAGCATAGCCGCTAGTAATCACTGACAGCAGCAGCATGAATAAGGGGAAACCCATTCCTGCGATGTCGCCACTCAGGAGTTTGTTAGTGCAACTGAAGATTGCCATTCGTGTTGCTTCAATCCCCGAGGTAATTTCACCGGCTGGGGTAAAGTGCTGTTGGTAAACTAGGGGCATTTTTTGTTTGAGAAATTCCAGATCGTTGCCCATTTGCGATCGGACAACTAGCAACTGTCCGATGTTTTTCTTGGCAGTTTCGTAATTTTGAGAGGCTTCTGTTTCCAGCCGCACGACTTGGCGGCAGGTAGGAAGTTTTTCTAAGGGAACTTGATTCCAATTGCTATTGCGCTCCCCCCAAGTTCCGTGCAGTTGTGCGTAAAGCGATTCCCATCGCGGATTGGTTCTGTCTAGTTGACTTAATTGTTGTTCTCCTTCTTGGCAGCGTTGCCGAGCTTGTTGATATTGGGGGCTGTCAAATTGCTTGAGGGTTTCGACTTGCTGTATTTGTTTTTGAATCGATTCTGCTGCTTTAAGCTGGCTTAAACCTGATTGATTGAGCATTAATTCTGTGCCGACAAAAGAGGCGATCGACTGGAGGGTATTGATTGATAGGGAGGCTGCGATCGCCCAGAATTGCCATGTTTTGTTGTATTTTGTACGGGATGAAACAGCCGTCGTTGTATCGTTAGTGAATTTCAAAATCAGGATGTTGCACAAAGAAGTCAACACCCAAGCTGGACTGCTCCCCATATCCTTAAAGGCGTAGAACAGTAATGGATAATTGGTTAAACAGTTCAACAGACTGCTGACGGTAACTGTTCCCGCAGTCAGCGTTGCTTGCTTCGCTAAGTCTTTGGAAACCACGGCTGTTCCGTGAAAGGCTTTTGGGTCGGCGATGACTAACTCCTTTAGTATGTTGAGGAGTTTCTGCCTGAAATTTTTCGGTTTTTCGGTAGTAGGTGGATTTTTTGCCTGTTCGCGGAGATGCACGTATTCAGGGTCTTGCTCGATCGAAGTGAGTAAATCATGAACCAATCGGGCATTTTGAGAGTGGGTGTTGTTGAGGGCAACTAAGTTATGGGCAGAGTGGGAAGTCTGATTTTTGCTCATGTTTTCAACCTTTTTACTTTATTCGTTGATTCATGAGAAATTTATGCAATCAATTGGCGATCGCAAAAAATAGTGACTGTGGGGTTGCTTTTGTCGGTCAGACCTCTCTGGCATTTGTCTGTTCTCGCTGGGACATCTGGAATCTGCCACAAGCGAAAAATATCACGGGGAGCAAAAGGGGTAAGAAAAAGCCAAAAAAACGAGCCTTCGGCCCCCTTACCGAAATTTGAGCGATCGCCCTAAACTGCTCGTATCAGTTTGATTACTTTTTTTCCACCGGAATAATTTGTACTGGAATCAACTTTACTTAGCCGAAGTTCCATTTCAACCAGATCCCGAAATGAAAACAGACACCATTTTCTACAGCCTGTTTCAAGAATTCCCCAGCTTCTTCTTTGAACCGATCGATCGCCCCCCAGAGGAAGCCGCAGCCTATGAATTCACATCCCGCGAAATCAAACAACCCTCATTCCGCATGGATGGCTTATTTCTCCCCAACAACAAAGAAGCAGAACAACCATTTTACTTAGCCGAAGTTCCATTGCAACCAGATCCCGAAATGAAAACAGA
>JBOFTL010000459.1:0-3938 GCA_051652045.1 Microcoleus sp.
GTTCCGGCGTCGGGTAGAATCGGTAGCTGAAGGCTTTGAGTGTCATGTTTGCAGTTTAACACTTCAATCGTAAGGTGCTTGTAAAATCTTGTAAAGCCGTCGTAGAACGACGGGGTTTTCAACCCAGTTTTTTGATAAAAAAGCGATCGCCCTTAACCGGCATCTGGTAAGTGCGATCGCAACTATGAATCAGCTACTGATATATCGGGTTCAAGGGGGAGTTTTTACGCAGTTAGGCGGATATTTTTACAAAAATTAACAAACAGAGTTGGGTGTAAATATCTAGCAACTGCGTTTTTATGCTGATTTTTTGAACCGCAGAGGGCGCAGAGGAGGAGGGTAATATGAGATTGATTCTCTATTTTGCGTCTATTTAGCTAGGAGTTTTTGGAAGGTTTTATACATATCTTCGGCTAATTTTTTCGGATTCCACAAAGGTGCGAGATGTTCCGGCTGTTTGGATTTTCTCAAATGTTCTTTCACCGCATTGCGGAAGTTGGCATCGCGCCCGAATTTAACTCCCCATTGCGTGTATTCTTCCCAACTCCAAGCGGCACCGACATCGAGATTGGCGCTTTTGAGAAATGCGTAACCCATCCGCGACAGATATTGATCGCCCGATCGAGTTACAACTGGTAAATTCGCCCACAATGCCTCTAAATTGTGCGTACCGCCGTTGTAAGGATAGGAATCTAACAGTACGTCAGCTACGTAATAAATCGCCCGGTGTTCTTCCTCGGTTCGAGTTTGCCCGATAAACTTAATTCGCGCAAAATCTACTCCTTGAATTTCGCATTCTTGGCGGTACGTAGAATGAATAATGTCTGGATCTCCTTGACCTTTGCGAATTAATATGCTGTCGGGTACTTGTTTGAGGATTTTAACTTGCGCTTCTACCATTTCCGGATTGGTTTTTCTGCCGGGGGCGACGCACAAATAAGCCATTTGTTCTAAACCGATTCCGAGGGCATTTCTAATGGATTCGCGATTCACGGAAATGCTTTGCAATTCGCCAATTGCTACGGAACAAGCGGGCAATCTGACTAACTTTTCTAAGTAATGTTGTTCTACGCCTTGAGGGTGCGTGTGTTCGTCGCAGAGAAAATAGCAATCTGGCGAAATGTAAGGCGCGTCGAAGCCCAGCCAAGTAGCGCAAATTCCTGCGGGTTGCGGGTACATTACTTCGACATTTGTCGGGACTGTCATCGAGTCTAAATCGATTAAAACATCTAAATTGTCTTGCACGACTTCGGCGTAAATTTCTCCGCCGTCAGCAAACCCATTGGGATATCTTTTCGGCCAGTAAAACTTGCCTGCCATTTGTTCAAATCTTTCGGTAACTTCATCTCTATTGAGTTTGCCGGTGACGTAAAGGTGAACGTGGGGAGTGATGCGACTTAATTCGCGAATTAAGGCTTCGCTACACCAGCCTACTGAGTGACGGCGGAAGTGTTTGGAGAGGAAGCCGATTCTTAAAGGTTTTTGTTGGATTTGGAATTTGTCGGGTTTGATGGTGTCGTTGCGAGGGCGCTGCGGAACGGCTTTTTTGTAGTATTCTTTGGCAATCAATCGGTAGAAATTGGCATTTTTGGCGATGTTATCTCGCAGGTGGGAAACTGCAAATAGGAAGATTTCGTAAAGCAGTTTGAGTTCGATAACGCTAAAAGTTTCGCATTTTTCGTAGCAGAGTGATTCGATTTCTTCGAGTTTTTGCAGTGCCTCTTTGCTGACGCCGGATTGCAGGTAGGAAAAAACGTAGGCTGTGGCCGACATAACTGGCGCGACATCGCCGCAATTCGTACAGTAATCATTGGCAACATTTCGCGCCCCAGCAAGGTTGGTGGAATGACTCAGCAAATCGCACAATTGTTGGTAGGCTTCGCTGTATTTTGAGTTGATTGCGATCGCCCTTTGAAAATGTTCGATCGCCTCTAGGGGTTTGTCTTGTTTTTTTATGTGTCCCATCCGACAGTAAACTTCTGCCCAATCCGGTTTAAATTTCAGGGCTTGCTGGTAGCTAATGTCGGCTTCTTCCAACTGTCCCAACATCGAAAATGCGTTACCCATGTTGGCGTGAACTTCGGGCCATTCGGAATTGACTTTTAAGGCTTCTCTGTAATGGTTGATGCCTGCTTCGTAGTTGTATTGCTGTAAAAATGAGTTGCCGAGATTGTAGTTCAAAACTGCTAATTCTGGCTTTAAAGCGAGGGCTTTTTGATAGTGAGTAATGGCTGCTTCGATATTGCCTTGTTGCGATCGCGCGCTGCCGATGTTAGCATAGGCTTCTGCCCAATCCGGTTTGATGGCGATCGCTTTTTCGTAACTTGCTACCGCTTCGTCGCGCTTTCCTTGAGATAGCAAGCGATTGCCTAAATTGAAGTGAAAATCGGCACCGACTAGCTGCGGATTGAGTTCGGATGTTCTTTTAAAACAGTCGATCGCGGCTTCTGTATTGCCGGCTTTGTGATATACTTTTCCTAGGTTCCAGTGCGCGCCGGCTAAATTTGGACTGATAGAAATTGCTTGCTGGTAATGGACGATCGCTTCTGGTAAACGTCCCATTTTAAAATACATACTCCCGATATTTGCCCGCACTTCGGCAAAATTTGGTTGGAATTCTAAGGCTTGGGAGTACGATCGAATTGCTGCTTCAATTTTCCCTTCTGCTTGCAATGCGTTGCCCAAAGTTACGTAAGCGTGGAGGTAATCGGGGCGAATTTTTAATGCTTGCTGGCAGGCCGCGATCGCTTCTTTAATTTTACCTTTAACTAAACAGTTTTCTGCCAGAATTTTATACTGTTCTACTTCTTGAAAGTTCTCCGTTACCGAACTATCCGGCAAATTCAGCGGGGACACTGGTTCGGAAATTTCCTCTGGATTTGTAAAGGGAGTATTTAAATTTTCAGTTGCTTTGGCTGGCGGTAAATTGAGGCTGGAAGGCTGCAAGCCGTAGCCTTCATCTTTGCTAACAGATACTGCTTGCGGTTCCTCGGATTCGGTTTCTAATTCGATAAAACTTTTCGGTGCATTCGCCTGCTCTTTTTGTTGCCACAAATCAGCTAATTTCTGAGCGATAGCTGTATCTTCCGGCTGCATTTCCAGCACTTTTTGGTAACAAGTAATGGCAGCATCTAACTTACCTTGCTGGTGTAAAAGACCGCCGAGCATCAACTGTACGGAACACAAACCTGGATTGATGTCAAGAGCTTTTTGGTAACAATTTGCAGCGCTGTCTAATTGCCCTAATTTGTAATACATACTGCCCAAATTGGCGCTAGCTTCGGCAAAATCAGGCTGAATATTTAATGCTTGGGAGTACGCTTGAATTGCTTTTTCTAACTGATTTTGACTGTGCCAAGCATTGCCGATCGTCAAGTAAGCGGGAGCAAAATTCGGTTGATATTTCAAAGCGAGATGGCAGCGCTCGATCGCCCGTGCAAAGTTATTTTGCAAAACATCAATTTCCGCCAATTGTTTGTAAACTTCGGCATCTTCCCGATTGAATTCCAGAGCTTTATTGTAACTCGCGATCGCCTCTTCAAACTTACCTGCATTTTTCAGCCGATTTCCCTTGACAAAATGCGATCGAGCTGCTGCTAAATCCACCAAAGACTCTGTTATCATTTGCTCTGCCACTCTTACAGTTTTTACACTCATACTATTCAGCCATTCTACCCATTCTCCGGCGCGCGCCGACCAAGTACACCTGCGATTGATATATTCTACCTGCCGCCTTAAATGAGTTTCAACACTTGCGCCGCCCTCGCCCTCTTTTAAAACTGCGACAGTCGTTTCTAAGAATCGCCTGATATAGCTTTGCCATTCAGGTTTAGCAGCACGCTGCCAATTACTTATCGAGGCTAAAGTTTCTTTCCCCGACAATGAAACCAGACGCGCAAATTCCGCAGTTGTTTCCGGCAAAGCTGCCAATTCACTCG
>JBOFTL010000460.1:0-8295 GCA_051652045.1 Microcoleus sp.
CTCAATTTAATTAATTTTTGCAACTGCGATGTTTTTAACGCATAGGAACTTTGCGCTTGTTCTTTCAGTAAATAAACTTCTAAACAACTGCTAGCAATATCGTACATTTTCAGCCGATCGAAATCGACAGAAGGCGAATTTTGAGCCAACTCACCAGAACCCTCGGATTTGATATTATAAGCTAAAGTTTTGCAGCCCAGGCGCTGAATTTGCACTTCACCTGTTTCGGGTTTGATTTGATAGTAATCGGGAATAGTTTCGCCTCGATCGATCGAGATTCCCAAACCGCAGGTAGCTTGAATTTCCCACGCACCACCTGCGTTAGTTTGCAAATTACCAGCAGCGATCGCGCGGGCGATCGGCTGCACCAAAACAGCGGGATTAATTTGCTTAACTTCAATACCGCACCGCTGCCAATAAAATAAATTTCGGGCTCGGAAAAGTTCTGCCCAAGATCGTTTGATTCCTTCTGCAATTACTTGCGGTTGAGCCCGCACTGCTTGAGCTTCGAGGATGCCGGATGTATTTAGACTTGGGGAAGTCAAGGAAAGGCGGCAAATTAAAGCTTGAGACTTGAGCTCCTCGGCGGCAGACTCTAGAGTCGATATTAGCGAATCCGGCAATTTAGCTGCAGTTATCTGGTGGCGGATGCTGCGGGCGATCGCCTGCAATTGCTTGGGTTCATCAACATTTAAGTGTAGGGAAGAATGAGCCAGATCGGCAAACAGCGGTTCCAACCAGTCGATCGACTCTAAAAACTGCCAAAATGTTGTTGCCGGCACCACAAAGCCCGGTATGACGGGGTGATTTTTCTGGATCGAACAGCCGGAGTAAAAAGCTTTTTCTCCCACTGCTTCTCGATCGGAGGCTTGAATCTGGTTTAGCCAGTAGATATTTTCCACGCTATTAGCCCGTCAGACAAACGGATTAAAATTAACAATTTTTCTTATCGATCGCTTACAGCAATTTTAGAATGAACAATCGAAAATGGCAGGGATTGGTCGGATCTTTTCTCAATTTATTTCTAAAGTCTGAGTGTGCCCTGTGTCAGAGATCTGCCCCCGGAGAGTTTTGTCTGTATTGTCTCCGACAGATTCAGGGCTGTCAATTAGCCGATTCGGGTCAATTTTGGGATTCCCAAAGACGTGTTTTTGTGTGGGGGGAGTACAGCGGGGTTCTCAAACGGGCGATCGCAGCTTTTAAATACGAAAACCATCCCGAGTTGGGCAAGCCTCTGGGGCGCTGGCTGGCCGAAGCTTGGCTCAATTATCCTGAATTAGCTATTGACACTTTAGCCGTTGTACCTATTCCGATGAATCGAGAAAAACTGAAAAAAAGGGGTTTCAATCAGGCAGAACTTTTGGCTGAAAGTTTTTGCGAATTAACCGGTTTGCCTTTGCGGAGGCAAGGTTTAGAAAGAGTTAAAGATACTAAACCGCTATTTGAACTTTCGCTGCAACAGAGGCAAGCTGAAATGAAAGATGCGTTAATTTTAGGTAAGGATTTTCGCCACCGCCTGCCGCGCGATCGAGTGTTATTGATTGATGATATTTACACTAGCGGTACTACTGTTAGAGAGGCAATTAAAGTTTTAAAACAGTCGGGAATTTCGGTATACGGAACTGTCGCACTGGCCAGTCCCAAGAAGATTGGTAATTGGTAATTGGTAATTGGTAATTGGTAATTGGTAATTGCTGTAAGGTGCGCAGTGCGCACCCTACGTATAGAATAATTTGTATTGACATTCTCCCTGCCGTAGAACGACGGGGCTTTCAACCCAAATTTTTGGTAATAGCTGTAAGGTGCGCAGTGCGCACCCTACATTTGGTAGTGGGTAATTGCTCGATCGCGCTTTACGGTAAAACTTACCTTAACCTCGGTTTTGCAATTGCGCTTCAACCTCGGCGCTGTCGCACAATTGCAAACCAAATTTAGGGCGATAGCACCCGATTCCGGCCGTTAATATTGAGGTACAGACGGGTCTACTTCTTGACTCCAAGCAGTAATACCGCCCTTAACATTAATCCCCTCAATTCCGGCTTCTTTCAAAATACCCAAAGCCTTCGCGGAACGGCCGCCCATCTTGCAATGTGCGATTAACTTGTGTCCGTTCAACAATTCCTTGACTTTCTCAACACCTTTTCCTGCTTCAATATCGGGCAGTGGCACCAATACCGAACCCGGAATTTTAGCAATTTGATACTCGTTCGGATTGCGAACATCTAGCAATACAAAATCCTGCGCACCGCTGTCGATTAACTGTTTCAATTCTGTCACAGTCATCTCGGGAACTTTCTGGCTTGCTTCCTGAGTAGCTAGTGGTTTCATGCCGCAGAATTGTTCGTAATCGATCAACTTTTCAATTACCGGACGTACTGGATTCGGGCGCAATTTCAACTCTCGGAACTTCATATCCAAGGCATTGTACAGCAGCAATCTGCCGCTCAAAGTAGTGCCTTGACCCAAAATAATTTTGATAGCTTCCGTAGCTTGAATGCAGCCGATTACTCCCGGCAATACCCCTAAAACGCCGCCTTCCGCGCAAGAAGGAACCATGCCTGGAGGCGGGGGTTCGGGATATAAATCGCGGTAATTCGGGCCGCCTTCGTAGTTGAAAACAGTCGCTTGCCCTTCAAATCTGAAGATAGAACCGTAGATGTTTGGCTTGTTTAACATCACGCAAACATCGTTCATCAAATAGCGCGTCGGGAAGTTATCCGTACCGTCGATTACGATATCGTAAGGAGTCGCAATATCGATCGCATTTTCGGAAGTTATCCAAGTTTCGTACAAGTCAACTTGGCAGAAAGGATTGATTTCTAAAATTCGATTTTTAGCAGATTCAATCTTCGGTTTTCCCACCCAAGATGTTCCGTGAATTACCTGCCGCTGCAAGTTGGAATGATCTACGACATCAGAGTCTACAATCCCAATGCGACCGACTCCTGCGGCTGCTAAATACAGCAGCAGCGGCGAACCGAGTCCTCCCGTACCGATGCAGAGCACGCTAGCAGCTTTCAGACGCTTTTGCCCTTCTAAGCCGACTTCCGGCAAAATTAGGTGGCGGGAGTAGCGTTGGTATTCTTGTTTGTCGAGCTGGATTTCCTCCAGATTAGGATTTAGCATGATATCCTGTTTAACGCCGATTGAGATCGCTATTTTATCTGACTTTTTCTGAGTTTTGCCCGATCGCCATCTTTACTAAACTAAACTAATTATTTCTTAATCTAAGCCTGCGCAACTGTGAGAATTTCCTCTGCTTGAAAGTTGCCCTCACCGTCAAGAATCCAACTGTTGAGGTCTGTTGGAGTGCCTTGCATAACTGAGACAATTATGTAGGAATATTGCGGCCAAGCGCCAGCCCGATCGAACTCTGAGGGCACGGCAGCACAATCCGGATGAGAATGGTAAATGCCAATAATTTCCAAAGAGCGATCGCGTCCTTGTTTCATCGCCTTCAACATATCTGTGGGTGATATAGCATATCTGCGTTTTTCTGTCAACTGTTTTTGTTCCGGCCAATAATCTTCAGCTTCGGAAATCCAAGCATTTTGGACTGGTAAAACTTCTACTAAAGTTTTAACATCCCCACTAACTCGACCGAGCAACAAGCCGCAACATTCGTCAGGATAAGTGCTTTGGGCGTGAGTGCGGATCGATAAAATATGAGAGTGAGAAAGTGCGATCGAAGATTGCATTTTATTTGATACGTGTGGAACTTCTATCAACTATCAACTATCAACGAAGAGGGCGGGCACGGGGGCACCGCCCCTACCTATCAACGATCGACTATCAATCGCGAGCGAGCTCCCGACGCTCGCACTACAACTATCAACTCTCAACTCTCAACTTCCTTCTTCCTTCTTCCTTCTTCCTTCTTCCTTCTTCCTTCTTCCTTCTTCCTTCTTCCTTCTTCCTTCTTCCTTCAAAAATAGCAACGGCGGGAATTGCACCCGCATCTCCCGGTATGCTCCAGGGAATTCTACCATTTAAACTACGTTGCCGGTGGCAGCGAACCGAATCAAACGGTTGTCTTTCGCCTTGAAGAGGCGATCGCTTTACCACTAAGCTACACTGCCATTTGTTATTGTACCTTATCAATGGACAATTGATAATTGACAATCGATCTAGTTAATCAAAAATCTTTTCATTCATGAAAAAATAAATAACTTTTTCCTGACACGATGTCTTTCCCATCCTCACCATTCCGACTCAGCATAATCTTTAAATAATTTACCATAAATATAGCGTCCCTCATTTACTCCAATATAAATCGGATCGCAAATCCGCGCTGCCGCATCTATAAGATCAAAAGGAGGTTGCACGCCACGCTGCTGCATTTCTAACACCTGAGAATAAGGATGCTGAAAACTAATCCATCCCGGATCGACTGCATTCATAAAAATTTTGTGTTTGGCGTACTCTTTGGCGCAAGTGCGAGTCATCATGTTCAGCGCGGCTTTTGCCATATTAGTATGCGGGTGCCGCCAAGGTTTATCGCCATTAAACTGTCCTTCTTTTGAGGAAATGTTGATAATATATTTGCTATTTTTAGGATGTTTGTTCATCAGGCATTTGAGCCGACTGTTGATTGCAAAAGGAGCGATCGCGTTGATAACGTGAACTTCCAGTAATTCCAAAATGCTCACCTCATCATCCTTCATCAGCCAACTGTTAAAAGGGCGCAAATCGATTTGCTGTCCGTCGCGATCGTACATACCCATCGGAAAATAATTCAAATTATCCGCATCTAAAATCGAGATATCTTTATCGACATTGCAAGCCAAAGTGCTGGCGTTTTTGCTGTCAGAATCTCCAGGCGCTATCGACCTTAGCATATCCCCATCAAAATTTTGAGCAAACAAGTACGATCGAGCCAGCAACGGCTGAATTTCCGCAGGCAAATCCTCGAATGGTAGAGATTCAAATTCTCTCAAGTGTTGGTAAAATTCAGGAGGGCGGCGCACTGTTTGAGCGGCGTTATTGACAATAATATCGAGTCGGGGATAGCAACAGATCGCGTGTTCTATAAATTGCTGAATTCCCGCAATATACCGCAAATCTAACTCGTAAATATGCAGTCGATCGCGCCATTGGCAAAAATCCGGTTCTCCAGCATATCTTTTAGCAGCATCGCGAGCAAAACGAGTAGTAGCAATTACAGAAGCCCCAGCCCTCAGCAACCTCAAAGTTACAACATAACCAATTTTCACCCTTGCCCCTGTCACTAAAGCAAACAACCCGTGCAAATCGGCTGTTGTGCTTCGTTTTGCATAATTAAAATCACCGCAACTTAAACATAAACCTCTATAAAAAAAATGCGACTTTTGAAAATGATTCTTGCAAACCAAACAACGTTGCAGTTTATTCATTTTAAATTCACTTTCTCAATCAAACAATACTAACTATCTTCAAAGAAACCCGGTTATTTGCGCAAATACTGCATCAGAAGCTTTAAACAGGTAAAAAAACAGTATTCAGTAAGAAATACCCGATCGATTGGCATGAGTAAATACAGTGCGATCGACATTAGCTTTTTTCAGACTAGCACCACTCAGATTCGCCATACTGAAATTAGCATCGCTAAGATTTGCTTTGAGAAAATTGACTCTTTTCACAGCAGCACCGCTGAGATTTGCGCCAGTTAAATTAGCCTTATTAAGATCGGAATCGCAAAGATTACTACCGCTCAAATCAGCATGACAAAAATCGGCATTTGTCAAATCTGCCTTTTCTAAATTAGCCCCGTGCAAATTAGCTCCTCTAAAACAAGAGCCAGCGAATTTGCTCCACCGCAGATTAGCCCCGTCAAAAACCAATCCATTAAAATTATAACCGTTTAAGTTCGATCGAATCAGTTTCACCCCCGCTAAATTCGCTCCAATTAATTTTGCTCCTTCCAAATTTGCCAAACTCAAATCAGCCCCGCTCAAATCGGCACCTGTCAGATCGGCACCTCTCAGATCGGCACCGCAGAGTTTAGCTTTTTTCAGAATGCTTTGAGATAAATTAGCTTCCCGTAAATTAACGTAGCGGAGGTTAGCTTGACTGAGGTTAGCTGCTTGCAAATCCGCGCCATTGAGATTCGATCGACTGAGATTTGCTCCTGCTAAATCGGCATTTTTCAAATTAGTTGTCTCCAAGTCACTAAGGAATATTTTTGACGCTTGCAAGTTGCATCTTTCAAAAATTGCGCCTGCTAAATTAGACTCTCTCAAGTTAGCGCCCTTCAAATCACTTCCGCTAAAATCTACCCAACTAAAGTCTACAAAACCACCAAAAAAAAGTAAATTTGCCACTCTCCACTTATTCCAAATTTCTCCACCTTTTTTGGCGAGCAAACTGATTTGTGCTTCCCCATCGAACAGCGCCGCAGCCATCATCCGCACCTGCTCGTCAGCATCATCAAAAACTACAATTGCCGCTTCTAAACCTGCTTCTCCATAGTTCATAGCATCGGAGATTGCCGCCAGCCTTGCTTCAACAGAAGAACTTGCCAAACGCTGCTTAACTCCTGCGATGCCACCCAAAACAGCAGCATTAATTGGAGGTGGATTTTTACCGCCTAAAACTGCATCGTATTCTCTAGGTTCATTTGCAGACATTGGTAATTGGGAATGGGGAATGGGGAATGGGGAATTGGGAATGGGGAATTGGGAATGGGGAATTGGGAATTGGGAATGGGGAATTGGGAATAGGGAATGGGGAATGGGGAATTGGGAATGGGGAATTGGGAATGGGGAATTGGGAATTGGGAATCGGTAATTGGTAGCAGGTAATTGGTAATCAGTTAACTATCAACTATCAACTATCAACTATCAACTATCAACTGTCAACTCTTCCTTCATTTGCTCTTGCATTTCGCCGCAGCATTTCCGGCTTAATTCGCCGCAGTGCGGAAGCTGTAAATCTGCAGTTCCACTCCTCATCAGAAATCTCTGCTAATTCTGCAAGTGTCGGCGCTATATTTTCAGGATAAGGCTCAAATTCTGCAACATCAGTTGGTTTAGCAAAACGCTGATTCCAAGGACAAACATCCTGACAAATATCGCAGCCAGCTACCCAACCTTGTAAATTAGATGCGATTGCTTCCGGCAATGTTTCCGCTCGGTTTTCGATCGTATGATAAGCTATGCAGCGATCGGCATTCACCACAAAAGGTTCGACAATCGCCCCCGTCGGACAAGCTTCAATGCAGCGAGTGCAAGTACCGCAATGTTGGGTGTGCGGCGCATCCGGAACTAACTCCAAATTCGTCAAAATTTCCCCCAAAAACAACCAGGAACCGTATTCTCGCGAAATTACATTTCCATTTTTTGCAATCCAGCCAATCCCCGCTTTTTCGGCCCACAATTTATCTTGAATCGGCCCGGTGTCAGCATAATACCGTGCTTCAATGCCCTCACCGCGCGATCGCAGCCAATTTGCTAACTCTTTGAGTTTTTTGTGCATTACTTTGTGGTAATCCCGCCCCCAGCCGTAGCGAGAGATTTTGGCAAATTCAGAACTTTCAGGGCGTTGGTGAGGTGTATAGTAGTCGATCGCGACACATATTAAAGACTTTACCTCCGGCATCACAGCGCGAATATCTTGACGTTTTGGGTTAGCCATCCATCCCATCTCTGCTTGATAGCCTTTGTCCAACCACCGCTGCAACCTTTGTGTTTCTAAGTCAGTGTCACAGTCTGCACTGGCTATCCCAACCTTGTGAAATCCCAATTCTCGGGATTTTTGCTTCACCAAAATATTGCTAATTTGCGCTTTCATTTAACATCAGCTAAATATTTAGCTAGTGAGATTTTTCAACTGTTTCAGGCGATGGTTGACACGCTTTGGCAATCCCGCATCCCTAAAGTTTATTTTTTGGTAATTTTCCAGAGATTGAGTTCCGCATTACCTGCAACAGGCTGTATTTTGTAATTCTGTTTTGCCTCAATTCCCGATCGCAACTTATCTGATGGCTTGTATAAAAATACATCGTCAAAACCGCTAGGAATTGGAGGAACCTGAGTTTTTTTCGCAGCTAATTCCCGACGCTTTCTGTAGGTTCTGTAGCAAGAAGTGTAACATTGAGGTTGGATTAACAATTTGACTTTTGGTTCGAGGCGAAAGCTTAAAGGCATGAGATATGCAATATTAGCATCGCTGACGATCAGAGGATTGCTAGCTAAATTAACGGTTCTAGCTGCTTCTAAATCTGCACGCAGCCAGCCGCTACCTTTATTCCACCAAGTTTCAGCTTGAGAACTAATTCCTGCCGAAATTGTGCCAACTGCAAATAGCGCAACTATAACT
>JBOFTL010000461.1:0-5459 GCA_051652045.1 Microcoleus sp.
ATCAGAAAGTAGGATTTGTCCAAAGTGGCGATCGCTTCTTGATGAAAGGAATATGGGGGACACCAATGAAGTGGATTAAAAAATAAACTTGACTAATACCAATTTTAAAAAATAATACAACAATATTCTTATCCCCCCCCTTGTAGGGGCGGTGCCCCCGTGCCCGCTCTGGTTAGAGGGGGTTAAAGAGTGTTGCACGATCGTAGAGAAATGGTATAACCATCTTACATTTAATTAGATGATACAAATCTACTTAAGTCCACTTAATTAAATGCAAGATCCAAATCACCCAAAAGCTTACTAGCCCGCTTTTATTACCTCTTCCTTCTTCCCTCTTCCTTTTTCCCTCTTCCTTCTTCCTTCTTCCTTCTTCCCTCTTCCTTCTTCCTTCTTCCTTCTTCCTTCTTCCTTCCTCCTTCTACTTACTGGTTTCTTGAATTGCAGGAGACATTGCTATATTTTGCGCTTGTTTTTGCATGAATTCAATGTCCGATCGCGCCCAATTTCTCGGCCCGCTGCACTGATGGGCAATTAACAATCCCCACAGTCCTTTTTCTGTTAAAATTGGCACGGCTAAATTAGCGCGCACCTTCATTCCTCGCAGAAAATTGCGGTGACATTCGTGAATCGGTTCTGTTTCAATATCTGCGATCGCTCTTATTCTACCCGCTTCGTACAAAGCAGCGTATTCAGCGTTAAAACACTCGTCAGGCCCTGTTGAACCTAAAATTGACAGTTCGATCGAACTCAACATCTCGCAAGTAACCCGACCCTGCCACTGCCTGTAAAAATAGTACAGTACGGCGCGATCGCTCTGCAAAACTTCTCGAATATCGTATAAAGATTTTTCTACTAATAGATCGCGTTTGAGAGTATCAGTCAAGCGGTTAATAATGTGTTTCAGGCGATCGCCGGACATAAGATTAACTCCTTAAGTATCTACCTCAAGTTTACCTTAAATAAAGGTAGCAACTGCTAGAAATAGACGCGAGGGAAATCTGAATCTGAACGAACAATTTAACAATACGTCCTCCAATCCCAGACAACCAGATCCTCAACTGTCACACGTCCCCTATTTTTTGAAATCAAAAATGCTAAAGGGTAAGCTTTCACAAAGTATCAACTGATATTTTTAGAATTTTTTTAGATCTGCGGTTTCCCAAGTTTTGTTAGCGCAAAAGATCGCGGTTATCGATCGCGTAAAATTACCATATAACAAGGCATTATTCTATCTGAATCCCTCCTGACACTAAACACAGAACTTTACATCACGTAACTCTTTAAATTAAAGCAACACATAACTTCGTAATTTATCAAAGCTCGATCGCGGCAAACCAAGACTCAACAAACATATTATACCCAAACATAGTATACAAAATCCGGGTTTACCAACCCCGTTATTGTCATGGTTCGCGGTGCTTCGCACAAGTCATACAGGCAGGCTTCACCAACGCATAGCATCTGACTATAAGTAGGAGATTTATAAAGGGAGTTTTAAGCCCGGATTTGGTATTAGATCCGGAAAGATTGCAGCGTAGAGATCGAAAAAGATAAACAATAATTAAGTGATGA
Organism: Microcoleus sp.; assembly: GCA_051652045.1. Lineage (GTDB taxonomy): Bacteria > Cyanobacteriota > Cyanobacteriia > Cyanobacteriales > Microcoleaceae > Microcoleus. Next base: position 1,573 of record JBOFTL010000461.1, read on the forward strand.
GTCTGATGTTGACAGCATCAAGAAATTGTGTTAGAAGGATAGAAGCTACAAAAATCAAAGTTTGCTTTAAAGTCTTGGCAAACACCGGAACATTCACGCTCTAAAGACAATCAATAATACCATCACGAGTGCAAGCTACAAGGACAAGTTCTGTAGTAAATAAAGGTCAAACCATGAACACAACCGCGATTCAAAAGACGGAAAGTTTTTGGTCAAAACTTGCCAACTATTGTCTCAAGAACTATCACTGTCTGGTTCAAGACCCCCGAGTGTTTTTGATGCGCAAGTTCGCTCGTTTCGAGATAGTACGCGACTTGGCAGCAATGTTGTTGAAATCCCCAACTCAATCGCGCGATATCAGTCAAGAAAACGCTTCAATTTTAGGAAACTTGGATGTAAGTGCGATCGCGGCAACTATCGAAACAGACAGTTGCTATCAAGGCCTCCAACTACCTGAAGATGCAGTGCGGGAACTTTTGAAATTTGCCAGTTCTACCGTTGGCTACATTAACAGAAATGCTAATCGCCCCTGGCGCTGCAAAAGCACAGAAAAACCCGGTGTTGGTTTACCCAATAATGCCCGAGTTTGCAGCTATATGAGCAACGGAAAACTGTCTGCAACCATCAAAAAAATCGAACGAGATCCCGGCATTTTAGCGATTGCAGCTAAATTTCTCGGCGCGGAACCAGTACACATGGGCAGCGAACTATCTTGGAATTTCCCCGTTGCCGGAAACCTCATCCAGCGGCGCGAAGCAGCCCAAGTATTTCACTACGATTTAGACGACTATCGGTTCATTAAATTTTTCTTTTACATTACCGATGTCGATATGTCCAGCGGGCCGCACGCTTACATTCGCGGCACCCACAAGGGTAAAAAGTGGATTCACCAACTTATAGGTACGCGCTGTGCCAGCATTGAGGATGAAAAGATTCTAGAACTGTACGGTGCCGAAAATGTGGTAAATGTCTGCGGCAAAGCCGGTTTTGGTTTTGTAGAAAATGCCACTTGCTTTCACAGGGGAACGGAACCGACAGAAAAACCGCGTTTGATGTTGCAATTGGAGTACGCTATTAACGATTACGGCAACATTCACGAGGCGTTAGGTTATTAACCAATAAACCTCGCAAGTGTCTGAGTCTTGTCTGTCTTTGACACTCGCCATCAAGAAGTAGGTTGGGTTGAGCGCAGCAAAACCCAACACGCAAGTTAAGATTAAAGTAGGTTGGGTTGAGCGCAGCAAAACCCAACACGCAAGGGGGCTTCGCAATGACAATATAAAGGCGATCGTAAACCCAGATTCGTGTAACTGTCAACTATCAACTGTCAACTCTCAACTATCAACTCTCAACTCTCATATTATTTCCCAAAACGGCGCCGAATGCGATCGACAAACATATCAACTTCCGGTAACTTCATCTGATAGGCGCACACAGCGAAAATTGCCAATCCCGTTACGCTAGCAAAACTCAATTGCACTAACTGAATTAACATCCCTTCAGTTCCCATAAATCTTTGGGAAAGCCCGAGAACACCCCAAGCTTGTATCCCAGTTAAAATACTGGCAGCAGTTAATCCGAGTAAAGGCATACTCCATTCATCCCACGGCAAACCGCCCAGCTTTTTATTCAACACGTACAGCAGCATTACCATTGAAGTAATGTTTACTCCCACTGTCGCTAAAACTAACCCAGGCACGCCGAAAGATTGTACTAATAAATAATCCAGCAGTGCGTTCAAAAAGATGTTGAAAATACTGATGCGAAACGGCGTTTCTCCATCTCCCAAAGCGTAAAAGACTCTAACCAAAACATCGCGTCCCAAATAAACAAACATTCCCACACTGTAAGCCATCAATACGGGCGTGACAAACTGCGATGCTGACTGATTAAAAGCATAACGTTCGTAAACAATGCGGACTATGGGATTGGCAAGTGCTACCATTAAAGCGCTCAGCGGCAGCATCGCAATCGCAGTTAAAACTAAAGATTGGCGGATTCTATCTTTTAATTCCGGCCAGTCTTGCGGATCGGTGAGGCGCGAAAATATCGGCAAAAATGGCACTAAAATTACATTAGAAATAATGCCTACAGGCGTCATCACTAACAAGCCTGCATAGCCCATTGCAGCCGCTCCTCCAGGGATGTAGGATGCGAAAAACAGGTCGGTGTAGACGTTAATTTGCAGCATTCCCGATGATAGGGTAGCAGGCACCATCACTTTAATTACTTCTGGCACTCCGGGCTGCTTGAAATTAAACCGCAAACGCAATTTTCCCAAGCCCGCACGCCACTGGGCTGTCAGTTGTACCAACCACTGCAAAACTGCACCCGCTAACGTTCCCCAAGCTAATACTAAGCCGCCAATTACTGCGTATTCCGGTTGAATAATTTTGTCTCCGAGTTGCAAGGCCAAAATTCCCAAACCGCCGACAAGTGCCACGCTGGAAAATAAAGGGCTGATGGAAGGAAGCCAGTACATATCGGCGGCATTTAGTGTGCCGAAACCGATGCCGATTAAGCCAGAAAGTAATGCCATCGGTGCCATGATCCGAAATTGCTGCACGGCAATTGCTTTGATTTCTAAACCTTGGGCAGTTTTCAGCAATCCGGGTGCTACTAAATTGATTAGCGGATCGGCAAAAATAATTAAAGCAATTGTTACTAACAGCAACAAGCCGCCGACTAAAGTAGTAATTGTTTCGACTAAAGGTGCGGCTTCTCTTTTGTCCCGGCGGGATAAAACGCTGACTATGGAACTGTGAAATGGTCCGTTTATGCCTCCCAGCAAAATAAATAAAAAGCCGGGAATGACGTAGGCGTAGTTGTAGGCATCGACGGCGACACCGACTCCAAAGGCTGCAGCTATGGCAATTTGGCGCACCAATCCGAAGACTTTGCTAATCAGAGTGGCGACTGCGACGATGCCGGCAATGCCTGCTAGGGAACGAGAGGGCTTCTGTGATTCTGCCACAAATGGTTCTAATACTAAGTAGAAGGAAGAAGGAAGAAGGAAGAAGGAAGAGCCTACAGGCAGCAAGCTCTCTAGCGATCGGGATCTTACATTTTATTAGGTGGACTTGCTTAATACAAGGTTTCACTTAGTTTAGCCGTGAATCTGGACGATCGTAGCACGTTTCGGGCAAATTTATATTTTGAATTGGTTTTACTGACATCTTGTACGCCTCTCAATAGGTCGGTTATTTGGGGGTGATTCGTGGGGTAGGGGCGGATTTTTGAGATTGTTGTTAGGAATTAAAGATTGTTGGTGAACTCGCTCTACAGGTGATTAATAATCATACCAAATATAAGTTTTACCGGAAAACTTTATCAAAATAGTCGTTTCGTGCTATGCTACCTCAGTCTAAAATCCCAAATCTAAAATCTAAAATCTAAAATCAAATGTCTGTGCTGAAACTTTATTATAATCCACTGTCCACTAACGCCCGCCGCGTCTGGATTGCTTTGCTGGAAAAACAACTCCATTTTGAATTGATTCCTCTCAAATTAAATGGCGACCAATTCCAGCCGGATTTTTTGGCAATCAGTCCGTTTCATCACGTGCCTGTTTTGGCAGATGGAGATTTTCACGTTATAGAAACTCTCGCAATTCTGGATTATCTAGAAACTAAATATCCCGCACCCGCATTGCTGCCGGAAGATGCTAAAGAACGGGCGATCGTCCGCATGGTACAAATGGTAACTGTAAATGAGTTAGTGCCGGCAATGAGTCCTTTAGTGCGACAAACTTTTGGCGGGGAAGCTGACCCAAAAGATTTGGAAAAATCGCACCAGCAAGTAGGTACGACATTGAATTTTCTTGAGGGTTTGTTGGGCGAGAAAAGTTTTTTTGGTAAGGGCGATCGCATTACTTTAGCCGATATTGT
>JBOFTL010000462.1:0-3713 GCA_051652045.1 Microcoleus sp.
GCAAATTAGAAATTCGTAGCTCACTATGAGCCGCTTTTAATGCTCCTTCTAGTTCTTTATTTTCTCGCGCCAACCCATCAGCAATACTCAACAAATGTTGGCCCTGACTAAGGCTAAGCCTAAGCTTACTGTCTAAATGCGATCGCGCCCAAGTGAGGAATGATTGTATCTCTTTTTTGTTCATAATTACCTCCACTTCTCCATAACAACATCCCTCGCAATATCCGCCACCATCCCAGCCAAATAGTTACCATTGACCTCTATCATCCCTTGCTCATCCAACCCCTCCAGTAACGGACATAAAGCCCGCGACACAGCGTTATGAACCTCGATCGCCACTTTATCCTTATCCAGTACAATTCTAGCCTTTGCCAAATAAGCCGCAAAGTTAGCATTAGCTACCGCATAGCCTTGGGGTTGTCTGATTAGGATTTTGTGTCTCAGCAGCAAGTTAATGGCTGATTGGATTGACCGGGGCGACTGGATGATTCTCCGCGCCACCTCATCAGCGCTTTTGGGGGTGTTAGCGATCGCCTTTAAAATAGCCTGGGTTTGGGGGGAAAACGATACCAGGTACCCTGCCCAAGTGTCTGTGGCCTCTGCGATCGCCAGTAGTTCTTTGTTTTTTCTATTCATTCATCAAAAATTCTCCGAGATACCCCCATCCTCGGTACAGGTGGGGGAGGGATAGGAGCGTCAGATAAGGGGCTCGATGCCCCGTAAGCTGACAGATGGTCAACAACACCTAAACACTAACACAGCACTCCTTTGCTTGTCAATAAAAATATTTCACAGCAAAAGTATTGACAAGCAAATGTCGGCAAGCTAGACTGAGGCTAATCGAGTTAGAGAAAAAAGATGGGTTTTTCAAAAAAATAGATATGGTAAGGAAATGTTTTAATATGGCCATTGCATTAACATATTACTCGGTGGGTAATCCTATTAACAATTAAACAGGGGGAAAATGAGTAATATACATCCACATTTCGCACAGCCTTGGCAACACATAGCTGCATTCAAGGAACAGCTAGAGGCGCTTATATTGCCTCTACTTCCAGAGCCTGAACTAGTTGGACCGATCCCTGGAGAGCAATATTACCGATGGGTGCCAAAAGAAAACGTCATCGCGACTTGGTGGGAATCCTGGTATGCAGATCTTTATAACTTGCTAACATACAAAAAAGGCGATCGCATTTATTTTCAATCAGAATGGTACGAGGATGAGAATGGCTATGTCTGCTGGCTGAATCCTGTCGATATCCCAGCGCATAGAGCTGGATTGATACCATGGAACCCAGCCGAAACAATGCCGCCAGAAGCCGCTTTATACTGGTTTAAAATTACAGATTTAAACGTGATACAAATCAAAGATCTAGAGCAAGATGACGCAGTAATGTGCGGGTGCTCTGGCTTATTGGCAAATGGGGCAACTAGTGATTTAGCATCACTGATTGAGCTTGAGGGAAAATGGAATAAAGCCTATCCAGAATATCAATGGAATGGCGATCGCTGGGTAATTTTATTAACAATTAAACAGGAAAAATAATGGGAATGAATACATCGCCAGTGCTGGGCAAGACTTGGAATGGCTATAGTATCTACGCTTTTGAATTGCTTGACAATGAGCCTTATGCAATATGGATAGATAATTTATTTGACGACGGAATAGCACCATATCATATGACCCAATTGGATGATGAGAATATTGTCATCGAAGGGAACGATCAATATGGCGAATACATTTATGGCGAATATTATGGTGATACAGCATTAATGAAATTCCACGAAGAGTATTCTAAAAATTCAAAAGGAATGAGCCAAGAAAAGGCAAACGAATGGCTTAAGAAACTAGAGAAATACGCATTCGCGACAGATGAAAGTGTGTTGTATGACTCCATTACAGAAAAGCATTATTTAAGTAACGATCTACCTCAATACATATATTGGTCTGAATCAACAGGTTGGTGGGCTGGGCCTGGTTATGAAGAAGGTCATCTAAAGTGCGCGATCGCAGATCCAGAAAAAGAATTATGGCCTTTATTTGATTTGGCAGGCATTGAAAACATTAAAATCCTTCAAGATTTTTTGAAGGAAGGGAAGTCAAGGAAAATTTACGCAGACAAAATTTTGATCTACAAAGAAATGTACGGAGAATCGTGTTTTGGAGATAAATACAATTACAGAGACAGACAGGACTTAGATGACCAATGTGAAGCAGGTATAGACTGGCTAAATGCCTTGTCTGGGCCAAGCTTACCAACCTTAAGACGGGCTGAGATGGAAACAGTTGATCAAATTAATTTATGGATGGAGAGGAACAAATAAAGATGCAACCATACTATGTGCTTACTATTTTTTGGGATTTTGTTTGGATTTGCATGGGACTTTTGTCACTGGCGATCGCCTTCTCCCTTTCACGATTCCCCGCTTCCCCTCAGCGTGCTCCAGACGATGACAACGATCGCACAATGTAATAAGCCAAGTATGGGGCACATCCCATATATACCCACCCTTTTTGTACCTGCGATGATGACACTCTAACCGCCGCCCCTTAGTGAAACATCTCCGGCACTGATGCCCATCTCGTTGCAATATTGCCGTCTTTAGCCTGATCCAGTTTGGATGACGATATTGCAACTTCCAGGGGATCTTGCCATGCCATTGCACAAGCTGAGGGAGGACAAATGGCGATCGGCCTATCGTGGGACGGCGTGATATTTTTGGGGACATAGGCTGAAGTTGTTGTACTGACTGGATTCTAGCACTTTTGTAAATTAGTTTTAAGAAGTGCTTGATTTTGTGGCCAGAATGGATATAATGGAGAAAGTTAAAGAGGTGGAGAGATGAGCGATACTTTATATTTGCACGAAGATCATCAGATTATTCTGAGCACTGACGAATTGCTAGCCGTTCGGCAGGATGGCAGCGTTGAGGTCTGGGATAGTTTTGGGGAAGTTTTCTTTGGTAGCCTTCCACGGAATGTGGGCAAAAAAGATGTTCTCTTCGCAATGTCTTTCTATCACAATGGATTAACGATGGGGAAGAAGATCGGGAGACGGGAAGTTCAGTTAAAAATGCAAGAGTTGCTTGGGTTAGATAATAAAAAAGGAGAAAATTCATGAATCAATCAGAGATTTTGGACAAGCGCATTGCTACCGCCAAGCATCTGATGAATCTAAATGCTGCGCTGGGGGAATTGTTGGCACTCAAAGATCAAATAGAAAATCAAGTGAGAGATTGAAATGATTGCTATTCCTAATAATGTCGAAAAATTCCCAACCGCTTACGGATATCCAGACGTATCAAAACAATTTAATCGTCTTTGGGATCTCGTCTGGGCAAATGGAGGTGAAAATATATCGTTTCCAGTAGGCGATCGCCAAGCGGAAGCATTTGTAGAATGGTGGTGCAATGGGAATAAATTCTCCATATATCGTATTGTTGGGGAAACGATCAATAAATATAGTATTAATGTCGGTGCAAGCTTTGTCCAACTAATTTTGGAAGGGCGGTATTATATGTTCTATTCCAAACCAAATTATGGTAGTTTCTCCGTGCTCAATAGTGTTTTTTTAGTTAGTGGATCGGCTTGTTACTTTGACCGATGGGAAGACGAACCTGTCGATCAATTTATAAATTTCCCGCTCATTAGCTTCCAAGGCAGAGTAAGAGAAAAATGGCTCATGACTAATGAAGCCGCATCCGAAGTAACT
>JBOFTL010000463.1:0-5675 GCA_051652045.1 Microcoleus sp.
ATCGTCCCGCCGTTTCCCACGCGCAAATCTAGTTTGTAAGAATTTCGATCGCTGCGGAAAGTTTCTTTAATAATGGAACATCCCAAAATTTCTACATAAAATTTCTTTGACACTTCGTAGTTCGAGCAAATAATCGCTATGTGATGTATTTCTTTGATTTTCATGGGGAAACAGCACAGGACGCTATTGACAATTTTGACGTACTCCCCGCGATGAATCGACGGGGATTCTCAAAGGTTGCATGAAGGCGGGTTGAAAACCGCGCCTTCATGCTTTCTTCTTCCTGTTTCTCGGATTCTTGACTAGACTGTTACCAGTCCCCGTCAGACCATCTCCACAGGCATTTTCTTTAACGTCCAAGAGGCGTCCCCCCTCAGACAATTGAACTACCCCACGATTGCGAATTACTTGGGCTGCTGCTACGTCGCGATGCGTGGTGTAACCGCAGTGAGGGCAAGAATGAATTCTGTCGCTTAACTCTTTCTTGCCAGTATGCGTGTCGCATTGCGGACATACTTGTGATGTGTAGTCTTTATTCACCTTGTCAAAGTACACACCACGCTTCCAACACACCCATTTTAAGATTGATACAAACTGTCCAAATCCAGCATCAAGTTTGTGCTTGCCTAGCATTCCTTTCGCCCAAACACGAAAATCGATATCCTCAACAAATACCATTCCGGCATCGTCGCAGAGTTGATGAGCTAATTTAAAATGCCAGTCTTTGCGGGTGTCTGCAATGCGTTGGTGAAGTCGCGCAATTTTCCGATTTAATTTGTGACGGTTATTCGAGCCTTTCTTTTTATGTTTCAATCTGCGTTGCAGCAATTTCAGCTTGCCGTGCAGTGCTTTTAAAAAGCGAGGTCGTTCAATCAGTTCACCATCAGAAGTTGCCGCGAATTTATCCAAACCTAGATCGATTCCCTTAGGGTGTCCGCTAGCTACCGCTTCAGGAACGCTAACGTCGCATTCCAAAGTCATCATCAAAAAGTATCCTGAAGCCTTGCGAACTACCCTGACTTGTTTGACCTTAAAACGGTCTGGGACGGGGCGGGATTTGATATATTCCATCCAACCAAGTTGAGGTAACTTGATTCGATTTCCTTCAAGAATCTTGCCTTTCCCCAGTTGCGGATACACAAAAGAACGCAGTCTGTACTTGTTCTTAAATCGCGGGAACCCCATGCCTTTGCGTTTCATGTCCACAAAGGCAGTTTCTAATTTTTTGAGAACTTGTTGTAAGGCTTGAGCGTTGACAGTTTTTAACTCAGGAAACTGTTCTTTAGCACGAGTCAATGCACCTGCCTGTTCGTAATAATTAGGATAAGGTACATCAACAGGTGTGATATATTCGGAAATAATCGAACAAGCATTAACCGCGCACTTGCGAGAATTTAGCCAATCCTTGCGTTCCTGCAGAGCAAAGTTCCACACTTTGCGGCACACTGTTAACGTGTGTTCGATTAGTTGGACTTGCTCTTTTGTTGGACTGGCTTTGTATTCGTAAGTTAAAGTTAACACGCTTTTCACCACCTCCTATCAGATTATACACAATTTGATAGAAGTATTCCACCAAAAAGAGAAACGACTGGTTAAAACCAGCCGGGTCACGTTTCATCCCCTCCTTCAAAGGCAGGGGTTCTCACGTTCCCGTATTTTTCCGATAGCTATTTTCCTTCTTCCTTCTTCCTTCTTCCTTCTTCCTTCAAAAAAGAGCACCGTATCTTGATACAATCGAAGTTTTGCACGGAATCACAACATTTGCATCTCAGGAGATCGACGCTATGGCCCGTATGTACTACGACGCTGACGCCAATTTAGACCTATTAGCCAAGAAAACAATTGCGATCGTCGGTTACGGTTCTCAAGGACACGCCCACGCCCTCAACCTCAAAGACAGCGGCATGAATGTCGTTGTCGGCTTGTACCCCGGTAGCAAATCCGCTACCAAAGCAAAGGAAGCAGGTTTAACAGTTCACCCGGTAGACCAAGCCGCCGCCGCCGCCGACTTCATCATGATTTTATTGCCAGATGAAGTCCAAAAAACTGTTTATAAAGAACAGATCGAACCGAATCTTTCAGCAGGAAAAGTTCTCGCCTTCGCCCACGGTTTTAACATTCATTTCGGTCAAGTTGTACCCCCCGCCGATGTCGATGTCGTCATGGTTGCGCCCAAAGGCCCCGGACATTTGGTGCGACGGACTTACGAACAAGGAGAAGGCGTTCCCAGCTTGTTTGCAATTTATCAAGATGCTTCCGGCCAAGCGCGCGATCGAGCAATGGCCTATGCTAAAGGTATCGGTGGCACTAGAGCAGGCATTCTCGAAACTACTTTCCGCGAAGAAACTGAAACCGATCTTTTTGGGGAACAAGTAGTTTTGTGCGGCGGTTTGAGTGCTTTAATCAAAGCCGGATTTGAAACCTTAGTTGCTGCGGGCTATCAACCGGAATTAGCTTATTTTGAATGCCTCCACGAAGTTAAACTCATTGTCGATTTAGTCGTAGAAGGAGGCCTCGCCAAAATGCGCGATAGCATCTCCAATACGGCAGAATACGGCGATTTAACTCGCGGTCCCCGCATCGTTACCGACCAAACCCGCGCTGAAATGCGCAAAATTCTCAGCGAAATTCAATCAGGCCAATTTGCTCGCGAATTCGTGTTAGAAAATCAATCCGGTAAACCGGGCTTTACTTCCATGCGCCGTCAAGAAGCAGAACATCCTATTGAAGAAGTCGGCAAAGATTTGCGCGCTATGTTTAGCTGGTTGAAAAAACAAGCCTAGGCGATTTTTGATTTTAGATTTTAGATTTTAGATTTTAGGAAAAAATCTAGAGTTTAGATTTGAGGATAAGTCTGGAATTTGGATTTTAGGAAAAATCTAGATTTTAGAGCTGAGGAGAAGTCTGGAATTTAGATTTTAGATTGCAGGACTAATCTAGAATTTAGATTTGACGACGAATCGATATTTTAGATTTTAGATTGTAGGACTAATCTAAAATCTAAAATCGTAAAATCTAAAATCCTTAAGATCGATCGGGACTCGGGGAGTTTTTCAGCCGCTCAAGTTCTTCTTCTCTTTGCTGGTTTAAATCTTTTGGTTTCAGCCAGCTAGGCCACAATCCGGCGACGAAATTTCGACCTCCTACACTGACATTCCTTACAGGTTGCGGTAAAAAAGTCCAGGTGTCACCGTAGATGACAAACAACACTGCTAACAGCAGCAATAGTGGAATGAAATTTTTTTTAGGCATAACAGTTTCGGGGGAAGTTTGTCAAAATTGTTTGTATTTATATTTTTATCTGGTACGCTGATAAAGTTACATTTGTAACAACAAGCATATCGAGCTGATGTGTTTGCCTGCGAAACGATCGCACCTATAATTGTACCTGTAAAAGTAATAACTAGGGTGGTGAGTTCCCAAAATTAGATCTCTAGCTAATTTTAGCATAGCATCTTGCGTTAAAGTTAAAGTTAGGATTTGATGATATTAGCCCATCACCTTTAACTAAAGGTCGATCGAAATTATAAAAACGTTATTGAGGAATTAACTATGTTTTATAAGTTAAAGCTGAAGAATTCTATTCTCCTCGGGTATCTGATACCGATTGCCTGCTTGATAAGTATGGGATTGTTTTTTTATGCAAGAGCAGTTAATAAAGAAATATTGTCAGCCAAAGTTAAGCGCGCTCAAAATACTATAATAAGTGCCACAAATGTAAATAATGGAATGTCTAAAATGGCGCGAAATCTAAGAGGGTACGTACTTTTTCCTGATGATATAAGCTATGAAAACAACTATGAAATTGGATGGAAATTGTATCAAAAATCAGCAGCAGAATTGGAAAACAACCTTGAAGACGATCGCGAAAGACAAGAATTTTAAAATATTAAAAATGAAGTTAAACGGCTCGATGGAATTTCCCGAAACGCGATCGACTTGTTAAAACAAGGTAACTTAAGAGAAGCAAAAAATCTCGCGAACCAAGTGAGACTGATAGAAGTTGAAAAAGCACAGGAACGGATCGTAGCCAAAGAGCAAGAATTTTTAGCAGCAGCCTCACAAGCAGAAGAACAGGAAACGCAATTGCTGCTAAAAGCGATCGTCATGAGTACGGTTTTATCGGTGCTGGGTTCTGTAATTATCGGTTTGGCGATTTCCTCTAAAATTGCAAAAATGATGAATCAGATTGTAGTAGCAATCACCAAATCTTCCGTGGAAATAGTCACTACCGTAGAACAACAAGAAAGAACCACCAGCCAGCAAGCTGCTGCAGTTAATCAAACAACAATTACAATGGACGAATTGGGAGCATCTTCAAAGTCTACAGCCCAACAAGCAGAATCAGCAGCAGCAGGAGCAATGCAAGCATTAAATTTAGCTGATGGAGGAACCCACACAGTCAGTCGCACCTTGGAAGGAATGAAATTATTAAGAGAACGATCGGAAGCGATTGCTTCTCAAATTCAGAACTTAAACGAACAAACAAATCAGATTGCCAATATTTCAGATTTAGTCAGCGAATTGGCAAGTCAAACTAATATGTTAGCTCTAAATGCAGCAGTAGAAGCAGTCCGAGCAGGCGAAAACGGTCGGGGTTTTGCAGTTATTGCCAGTGAAATCAGGCATTTAGCAGATCGCAGCAAAAAATCAGCAGAAAAAATCAATAATCTAGTAGTTGACATTCAAGCCGCGATCGGTTCCACGGTAATAGCAACCAGTGAAGGAACCTATACCGCAGATGAAGGAATGAAATTAACAAAAAGCACGGCTCAAGCTTTTAATGATGTCGTAAATTCCATCAATAATATTGCCATCAGCACTCAACAAATTTCCCTTACCGCACAACAACAAGCCCTTGCTGTCGAGCAAGTTGTGGAAGCGATGAGAACGATCGATCGAGGGGCTGCGGAAACAGCAAGCGGTATTTCTCAAACTAAGTTTACCACTCAAAATCTCAATGAAGCCGCTCGAAATCTTCAGCAATTTCTTTGACAGAAAGCAGGGAATAGGGGATAGGGAATAGGGAATAGGGCATCGGGCATCGGGCATCGGGCATCGGCAACAGGCAACAGGCAACAGGCAACAGGTAACAGGTAACAGTTAACAGGGAATAAGTAACTCTGAATACCTTAATAGTTCTCTTGCCTAAAAGAGGTTTATATAGTACGATCGGGCGAGTATTACGCCGATGGTGGAGGTACGATTTCGATACCGTATTTGGGAGCGGTATTCAGAACTTTTTCCAAATCTTCAGGACTCAAAGATGCGATCGGAGTAATTTGGCCGTTTACTGCTTTTCCAACTTCGGCAATGAATTTTTCAAAGCCGGCAGGAGTGACCCAAAACATCATTTTAGCGGGTGTAGAAGTCGCATTCGTAAATCGATGAAGCTGACCTTTTGGTGAATAAAGGAAAGTTCCAGCCGTCGCTACGAAAGTGCGATCGTCCAATTGGAATTCAATCTCTCCCTCTTGAACGTAAAATGATTCATTTTCTCGACTGTGCCGGTGCGGTGGGGAACCGCCACCAGGTGCTACAATTACTTCACAAAGCGCGTAGGCTTGACCTGTTTCTTCACCTATTGCTTTGAAGGTATAGAGGTCTTGACCGAAGTAGTAAGAACGACCTTGACCCGGTTGAACGAAAAGTCCGTTTTGAGGAATTGTCATTTT
>JBOFTL010000464.1:0-6213 GCA_051652045.1 Microcoleus sp.
TGGTGTGCCGAGTCTTATACCAGCAAAAAGCAGATACTACTAGAAAAACCCTTGAAACGCCTACTACGTCGTCACTCTAGCCATTCGAGGCTCCTTGGTAAGGAGGAAGTCACGAGTTCAAATCTCGTCACGGGCTTGATTTTCATCAATATCAATATTTACTACCCCAACCCAACCCCCCAACCCAACCCATTGTAGGGTCGAAGCATAAGCCCTTCGGGCAGGCTTCGCCAACGGGCTAATACCTTATTATAAACACCGAAATTTATAGGCCCGAATGCAACGCCGGGTCCCACGAGTAACACCCAAATCCGGGTTACTTATCCCTATGATAAATTCTTCGTCGGTCACCATAGTCTTTGCGAAGGCGCGTAATTTAATTATGTGAATGTCGAATTTCCCAACTGCGGCATTGCAAAGTGAATGCCCAATCTCCTCGCTGCGACAGGGCGAAGCATTTGGACTTATGTATTATCATTTGTATTATCATTTTGATGCTAAGACACTCACCCAAATGCTTCGCCCCTACACAAATTGTAATTAATTTTATCAAAAAACTGGGTTGAAAAGCCCGTCGTTCTACGACGGCTTTACAAGACTTTACAGGCAGCTTACGATTGAGGTGTTAAACTGCAAATATGACACTCAAAGCCTTTAGCTACCGATATTAAAGAAATCGCAACACTTGCAAATTGGCAAGGCCTGAAAACGTGGCTGGCAAATTCCAAATTTGTAATAAATCGATACAACTCCCTACCTAGTTTGAGAGCTAGAAGGGAGTTTTGTAGTTTTGACTTAGGGAATAAAACAATGACTATTGCTACCATCGACCCAACAACCGGAAAAACGCTAAAAACCTTCGAGCCGCTGACAGATACGGCAATAGAAGCTAAGCTAGAATTAGCACAGCAAGCTTTTGAGAAATACCGCCGCCTGCCCTTCGAGCAGCGAGCTATCTGGATGCACAAAGCTGCAGATCTCTTAGAGCGCGATCGCGAAATTTATGCGGAAATGATGACTTTGGAAATGGGCAAAACGCTCAAATCCGCGATCGCAGAAATCGAAAAATGCGTTTTAGTCTGCCGCTATTACGCTAAAAATGCCGCTCTATTTATGGCAGACGTACCCGCAACAACTGACGCTACCAACAGCTTTGTCCGCTACCAACCATTGGGCCCTATTTTAGCCGTCATGCCCTGGAACTTCCCATTTTGGCAAGTTTTTCGGTTTGCCGCGCCGGCGCTAATGGCAGGCAATGTCGGCTTGCTCAAACACGCTTCTAACGTGCCGCAATGCGCTTTGAAAATAGAAGAAATTTTCGCGCAAGCCGGTTTTCCCGAAGGAGTTTTTCAAACTTTGTTAGTAGGTGCTGATAAAGTAGCTAAAATCATAGCGGACGATCGCGTAAAAGCTGCAACTCTAACGGGAAGCGAACCCGCTGGTGAAAGTTTGGCAGCTAATGCTGGTAAAAACTTGAAAAAAGTCGTGCTGGAATTGGGAGGAAGCGACCCATTTATTGTCATGCCCAGCGCCGATTTAGAATCAGCTTTATCAACAGCCGTCACCGCGCGGATGCTGAATAACGGTCAATCCTGCATCGCCGCCAAACGCTTTATTTTAGCCGAAGAAATCGCCGATGAATTTATCCAAAAATTTGTCAAAAAATTCGATCGATTAACAGTAGGCGATCCGATGCTCCCCGAAACCGATATCGGCCCTTTAGCCACCCCAGCCATCCTCAAAGAATTGGATGCACAAGTACAAAATTGCCTCAAATCGGGAGCAAAATTGCTGACAGGTGGTCGAGCTTTGTCAGAGCAAGCAGGTAACTTTTACCTACCAACAATTCTGACAGAAATTCCCCCTGATGCTGCGGCGCGTCAAGAAGAATTTTTCGGGCCAGTAGCTTTAGTATTCCGAGTAGCAGATATAGACGAGGCGATCGAACTGGCCAACAGCACATCTTTTGGTTTGGGAGCGTCAGCTTGGACTAAAGTAAGAGAAGAGAGCGATCGCTTGATTGGGGAACTCGAAGCCGGGGCCGTGTTCATCAACGGTTTAGTAAAATCCGACCCCAGATTGCCCTTTGGCGGCATCAAACGTTCCGGCTACGGGCGCGAATTAAGCATCCAAGGAATCCACGAATTTGTTAACATCAAAACAGTGTGGGTGAAATAAGCGCGCGATCGGTCAACTTCTCCCAAAAATCAACAAGATTTATCTCATAAATCTGCGTTAATTCGCGTTCATCCGCATCAATCTGCGGTTGCAAAATCAAAACTATAAAATTTGCGAGAAGTTGACAAACACGACAAAAAACACCCACTTACAGAGGAGAAAAACGGAAATGAACACAGCTCAACTACTGGTAAAATGTTTGGAGAATGAAGGTGTCGAATACGTCTTCGGACTCCCAGGAGAAGAAAATTTAGAAGTTCTAGAAGCTCTGAAAAACTCTTCAATTAAATTTATTACTACCCGACACGAACAAGGTGCCGCCTTCATGGCCGATGTTTACGGTCGCCTCACAGGCAAAGCAGGCGTTTGTTTGTCCACGTTGGGTCCCGGTGCAACTAACTTAATGACAGGCGTTGCTGATGCAAACTTAGACGGAGCTCCTTTAGTCGCAATTACCGGACAAGTCGGTACGGACAGAATGCACATAGAATCGCACCAATATTTAGATTTGGTGGCTATGTTTGCTCCAGTTACTAAGTGGAACGCTCAAATCGTTCGTCCCAGCACTACTTCAGAAATCGTCCGCAAAGCTTTTAAAGTTGCTCAAAGTGAAAAGCCCGGTGCAGTCCATATTGACTTGCCAGAAAACATCGCAGCAATGAATGTTGAAGGAGAACCTCTCGCCAAAGACAATCGCGAAAAAACCTTTGGCGCTTATCAAAGTCTCAACAAAGCTGCTGTGGCAATTTCTAAAGCAAAAAATCCTTTACTTTTAGTAGGAAATGGCACGATTCGAGCTAATGCAAGCGAAGCATTGACTGAATTTGCTACTCGCTTGAATATTCCAGTAGCTAATACTTTCATGGGCAAAGGCGTCATTCCTTATACTCATCCTTTAGCACTGTGGACGACGGGATTGCAAAAAAGAGATTACATTACCTGTGCTTTTGAAGAAACAGATTTGATAATTGCAGTCGGTTACGATTTGATTGAGTATTCCCCAAAAAAATGGAATCCAGAAGGGAAAATCCCTATCATTCATATTGGCGCTTTGCCAGCAGAAATTGACAGCAGTTACATTCCGATCGTAGAAGTTGTCGGGGATATTTCCGACTCTTTGAATGAAATTTTTCAACGGGCCGATCGCATTGGCAAAGGCGATCCTTTTGCCAAGCAATTGCGGGCAGAGATCCGCGCCGATTACGAACAATATGCAGCCGATGATGGCTTTCCAATTAAGCCGCAAAAACTGATTTACGATTTGCGGCAAGTATTGGGGCCGGAAGATATTCTGATATCTGATGTGGGAGCTCATAAAATGTGGATCGCGCGCCACTATCACTGCGATCGACCGAATACTTGTTTGATTTCTAACGGATTTGCGGCGATGGGAATTGCGATTCCGGGGGCGGTAGCTGCCAAATTAATTTATCCCGATCGCAAGGTAGTAGCAGCGACGGGCGACGGCGGTTTTATGATGAACTGTCAGGAGTTAGAAACGGCGTTGCGCGTCGGTACAAATTTTGTTACTCTCATCTTTAATGACGGCGGCTACGGGTTAATTGAATGGAAGCAGGAAGATTATTTTGGCAAGTCTTCTTTTATTAAGTTTGGCAATCCGGATTTTGTGAAATTTGCCGAAAGTATGGGTTTAAAAGGCTACCGCGTGGAAGCAGCAAGCGATTTAATTCCGATTCTCAAAGAAGCCCTAGCCCAAGATGTTCCCAGCGTTATTGATTGCCCGATCGACTATCGGGAAAACGCGCGTTTCAGTCAGTTATCGGGGCATATGAGTTGTCATGTAAATTAGAGAATGGGTGGATATGATGTCCGATCGAATATAACAAAAACGGTTCGTTCGTAGTTGCGCTTTAGCGCCGGCCCGCGCCCACGCGCAACTACCAACTTTAAGGACTAAAGTCCTTACTACGAAACTAATAACTTTACCGGAATTTCAATAATAAATTCCGTTCCTTGCCCCAAAACAGAAATGCAATCGATCGCACCTTTGTGTTTTTCCACTACAATGGAATGAGCGATTGCTAATCCCAAGCCCATGCCGCTGCCGATCGGTTTTGTGGTAAAAAATGGATCGAATATTTTTTGTTTCACTGTTTCATTCATACCGGGACCGTTATCAGCAATCCGAATTGCCACAAATTCTGAATTAGTAGCGGGAAAATCTTTAATAACTAGACAGGTACTAATAGTAATTAAGCGATCGGAAAGCTGTGATTCTAAGGCATCAAGCGCGTTAGTCAAAATATTCAGAAACACCTGATTCAAATCGCGAGCATAACATTTAATTAAAGGCAGTCGATCGTCATAATTGGTAATAGTCTGAATTTTCGGGCGATTTCCTTGGGCTTGCAATCTGTGCTGCAAAATCATTAGCGTGTTATCAATACCTTCGTGAATATTGACTTTTTTGATTTCTTTCTCATCCAGTCTTGAGAAGTTCCGTAAATTAACCACAATCTGCCGGATGCGATCGGCTCCTACCTGGATCGATTTCATTAGTTCTGAAAAGTCTTCTACTATAAAATCAAAGTCTATTTCTTCAGCTAAAGTTTCTATTTCTAGTACAGGCTTGGGGTACTTATCTTGGTATATTTTAATCAGCTTTAGCAGTTCTTGAAAGTATTGTTGGGCGTGAGAGATATTGCCGTAGATAAAGCTGATGGGATTGTTAATTTCGTGAGCGACACCCGCTACTATTCGACCCAAACTCGACATTTTTTCCGTTTGAATCAATTGGGATTGAGTGCGTTTCAATTCTTCTAACGCCGATTTTAATTGTTCCGATTTTTCCCTTTCTCGCGCTTCTGTCAATTTGCGATCTGTAATGTCGGTAATGCGAATCAGATTGAGTTTTTGACCTGCTACATAAATTTGTTTGACAGCCAAGTTTCCCCAGAACAACTTACCTTGTTTTGTCGTATATTCCAACTCCCGACTCGAAAATCCCTGGCGATCGATATCGTCGAGAATTTGCCTCAATTCTTCGGTTGAAAAAGACTGCGTTTGCCAGTTGTCCAATTGAATGTTTAACAGTTCATCTTTACTGTTTGCTTCAAACAAATTTACCGCACGTTGATTGCAGTCGGCGATCGCACCTGTTTCGGGATTGATTAAAAAAATCGCATCAGTCGATCCGTTAAAAACTGCTGATAGCAAGTCTTTTTGCTGGGCAATCTTTTGAGTTAAAGAACGCAGGCGCAGGTGAGTTTCAATCCTGGCTAAAACTTCTTCCAATTGCACTGGTTTGCTGATGTAATCTACTGCCCCGATTGCCAAACCTTTCACTTTATAGCTGGCATCAGAAGCGTCATCAACCGCTGTCATAAAAATTACCGGGATCTCTCTTGTCTCCGGTGACTCTTTCAGGCGGCGGCAGGTTTCCAACCCGTCCATTTCTGGCATCATCACATCCAGCAAAATGATATCTGGCTTTCTTTTCTCTATAATTTGCATGGCTTGGAAACCACTTTTAGCGGCCCGAACATCAAACCCTGCTGTCCTCAAAAAATCAGAAATTAATTTAAGATTGACAGTCGTATCATCTACTACCAAAATTAGATGATTATTGGTGTTATTGTTAATTGTTTTATCGAAAGGTGAGTAATTTTGTTGACAATTCAACTCTCTTCGATCGTTTCGACTGGATGACATTTGAATTACCTACCTTATAATTAAATTGATTCAGTCAAATTTCTATTTCAATCGCTCTTATTACTCATCTTATTTGAAGACAATCAAATGTGCGCCCTACCTTGAAAGTCGATCGTTAATCGATCGCTCTATTTGTTCTCTCTTCCTACTTCCTACCGCTATAAATATCGATCGAGCATCTTAACAATCGATCCATATTCAAAATCTTCTGACATTTCCCGCATCCAAACAGCAAAGCAAGCATATTCTGGGTTGAGTCGATCGATCCGGCTAACTTCCAACTCGACAGATTGTATATCACCGCCCTTCGCTGCTTCGTACAAAACCAGTAATTCCTCTGTTGGCGGTATCACCATTTCCTCG